>JAVSLW010000027.1 GCA_039666455.1 Methanobacterium sp.
CAAAATTGATTATTGCATAAACCATGAAGGCTAAAAGCCCCACAATAACCGGTATAAGAAGGCTCTGCGATATCACATGCAAAGCCGCTGCTAACATATCACTTCCAGGAACTACCACCATTGTATATCACCTCATTTTTGTATTAAATCACTCTGCTCCTTTGCCCTGTAAAATCCAGTAAACAATAGAATAATTACAACTACTGATGCATAAATAAGTGTTCTAACAGAGGGCACGTTTACAGGGCTCATTGGAGATTTTAAAACTGTATCTATATTTGGGATCAAAATAGCAAACGCTAAAAAAAATAATCCAACAAAAAGCATGAAATTTCCAAGTAAAACAGGGAATGGTTTTTTTGAGATTCTGATTATTGCACCAGATGCAAAATAGAATGCTACTATTGTAAAACTTAAATAAATGGCCGCATACTGCCCTATAAATGCTGTAGAAACTCCCGTAAATGGAGATGCAAGCACTATTGCTGCTAAAACCGCTCCAAAACAGCAGGGGCACAGTGCAATCATAGCTGCATTTAATACTTTAGAACTGTTTTTACCATGCAGTTTCCATTCTCTAAGGGTGTAGAAGCCCGTATAAGTGATTATAAGTGCCAGGGCCATGAATATAACAAAACTATATTCATTTACTACTTTGTACACCATATCTGCATGTTCTGAGATTAAAAATGTCAAAATATATATTCCTGCACCATAATTTGCTGCTATTACTCCGACTGATTTTTTTGAAAGTCCAGCAAATCCTGTTACAAGCCCTATTTTAACACCGAATACTAAAATTGCCAATAATATTCCAAATTGCCATAATAACTCTAACATTTTGATCAAATCAATTTTACATTTTTTTATGTTTGAAGGTTTCTAAAAATAAGAAATGGAGGTGTTACTCCTGATTGTACATAGCAGATTATATAGGTGTGAAAAGGGGCTCTCCAAATTTGTCTTTACCGAAGTTACCAATTATCCCCTGTCCCTGAGTAGATATTAAGAAGCTAACGAAATTTTCAGCGTCTTCAATATTAGTATGGCTGTGTTTCTGTGGATTCACTGGTATTGCTGTGTAAACGTTCAGTAAATCGCTTCCTGTTGTTACTAAAGGTACAAGCCTTATTTTATCCCCTTTAGAAAATGCAAGGAATGTCCCTGAATCAGTTAAAGTGTACGCTTTTAGATTATCTGCTATTGTTAAAGTAGTTCCCATTCCTGTACCGCTTTCTCTGTACCACAATGTGGCATTTCTAATACTGGTATGGTTTACTCCAGCAAGGCCCCATATTCTTATTTCTCTACTATGAGTACCTGATGTATCACCACGGGATACGAATTTAACCCTATCTGGAGTTTTATTACCTTCTTCAGCTATTTTTTTAAACCCTGATGTAGCGCTTGGACCCTTAATACCTGCAGGATCATCTGCGGGGCCAACTACCCAGAAGTGGTTGTAAGCAAATTCTGTACGCCTTGTACCAAATCCGGCCTTCACAAAATTTTCTTCTCTGGTTTTATCGTGGACAAGAAGAAGATCCACGTCCCCTTTTTCACCGTGCCCTATAGCTATACCTGTACCTGCAGCTATTATATGCACGTCGACAGGGTATTTTTTCTCAAATGCACTTTCTATTTCATCTAAAAGTTTTGTATCATACAAACTTGTTGTAGTTGAAATTTTAAGTGTTCTTTTTGGAACATTGTTGGTATCTTTCCTGGCTTCTCCAGGGCCTGTTCCAGTTCCAGATTGTGGTTTATTCGTGATTCCGGTCCGGTTTGTAGTCTCAGTTATATTCCTGGTTCCTGTCTGGCTTGTATTCCCAGTTATATTTCCAGTTCCATTAGTGCTGTTGTTCCCTGTACCTTGAGGATCATTTAGAACAACTTCTCTAAATGCTGGCATATCAGAACCAGGTTTAGAACTATTTAAAAATGATTCTGCATAGACTCCTATTCCTGCAATAAGTACTATTAAAATAGTGATTATCACGGTTGTTCTATCCTTCATGTTTAACCTCCATATTAAATTATATAATGAGTTTAATTGAAATGTATATATAAACATATTGATTTTTTTATAGGAGATTTTTCAACCTTAATTTACTTTTCTAATTATTTCACTGAGTTTATGGAAATGTATTATATAAACATTGGATAATACTACTGAAGATTTTGGAAAATATCCACAAAATCTCATCTGAAAACAAATATACAGCTTTAAAGCAAATTTCAAAATGGTCGGTTCATACGTCTTATTTTAAGAATATTGGATTTCAATGTTTAAAATAAGCTTATTAAAAAAATAAAAGAAAATTTAGAAGCTAAATTGCTCTTTCCCCTCTTTCACAAGTTCTTATTCTTATAACGTCTTCTACTGGGGATATGAATATTTTTCCATCCCCAATATCTCCAGTTTTCGCTGTTTTGACTATTGTCTTGACTATATCTTCCACATCAGTATCTGGAATATAGTAAAAAGTCCTATTAGGTGCAGGACTTGCTAGTGCTTAGTAATGTCAATTATAATTTAGATATAAAAAAGAATAGTTATGATAATAATTTTGAATTTATCAAAAAAAAAATGCAAATTTATTTAGTTAAAAGAGATGTTAATTAAAAATTTAAAAAAAAAGAAAAACTCCAGTTAATATTTAACAGGAGCTTTCGAAATTCTTCGAATTTTGATGCCCGGACACAAAGCCGTCGAAAAATCAAAGATTTTTCGGGCAGTCAAAATTCTCTGAATTTTGACAGTGTCCGACGGCCGTACGAAACTTTCGAAATCTTTGATTTCGAATGCCCGAACACGAAGTGTTCGCGGCTAAAGTTTCGTGGCCCCGAACACTCCGTGTCCGACGGCTTCTAAACCAGCCATTTTAACGCCAGTTAAAAGGGATGATTCCACAGTAAGAGCACGTAAATCATCTTTTTCAAGTTTTTGTAAGTCTGTATTTCCAGCTTGTTGAGTTAACATGCATGCTTCCTCAGTCATTGCTTCTATGTATCTTGCTACCTTTTTACCGCTTTCCATGTAATCAAGGCGTCTTCTAAGTTGTGGATTTTGAGTTGCAATGCCTTTTCTGCAGGTTCCAGCATAACACATCTGGCAGACTCTGCATCCAATTGAGACAAGAGCAGAAGTAGCTATGTAGACTGCATCAGCACCTAAAGCAATTGCTTTTGCAACATCGGCACCATTTCTTATACCTCCACCAGCTACAAGACTTACCTTTTTACGTAAGTTAACATGTTTTAATGCTTCATCAGCTTCCACAATGGCAGCAATTGTTGGAATACCTGAATGTTCTGTTACCACATCTGGCCCAGCACCTGTTCCTCCCTGCATACCGTCTACAACGATTATATCTGCACCTGCCTTTGCAGCAATTTTCACGTCATCGCTTACTCTTCCAGAGGTGAATTTAACAATAATAGGCACTTTCCAGTCGGTTATTTCCCTCAACTGGTCTATTTTCATGTTCAAATCTTCGGGTCCAACAATGTCCATGTGTCTTGCTGGACTTAAAGCATCTGCACCTTCTTCTATCTTCCTAATTCTGGAGACTTCTGCAGTGACCTTTTCGCCTAAAAGGTGTCCTCCCATGCCTGACTTTGCTCCCTGACCTATTTTAATCTCAACTGCTTCAGAGTTGTTCAGGTAATCTGCTGATACTCCAAATCTTCCTGAAGCGTACTGTGCTATGAGCTTTTTTGCGTATTTCCGCTCTTCTGGAAGCATTCCTCCTTCTCCAGTGTTGGTTGCTGTCCCTGCAAGTGTTGCACCCATGGCAAGCGCTATTTTTGCCTCTTTACTTAAGGCACCAAATGACATTGCTGCAATCATAATTGGAGTGTCCAGTTCAAGAGGGTTTTCTGCATATCTATCTCCTAATGTTACTTTTGTGTTGCAGGGTTCCCTGTATTTGTCGATGGGCGGTCTTGAGACCTGGGCCGGGACAATTACAAGATCATCGAAAGTTGGAACTACTCTTGTGGCTCCACAACCCCTTACTTTGTAACTTCCTTCTCTGGATTTTCTGTTTATTTCCACAAGGTCTGAAAATGACCAGACATTTCTTCTATCCTCCACCACAGCATTTACTTCTATTGCATCATTTGGACACATTTCTTCGCATATTCTGCATCCAACACAATTTTCATGATGTATAGGGTAAGATTCATCATCAATTATTTCGTAAACATCATGAGGACAGTTATTATAACAGGAATAACAGTTTTTACAGAGTTCTTCATCTCGATCATCACACATGTACCAGCAGCAGCCAGGTCTATCAAAGTCTCTTCTGCAAAGTTCCCTGCTTTTTTCAATTTTAAATGGCAATTAACTTCCTCCCTCAACTTGTACTTTTAAGTGATTCAAAAATTGAACATGCTGAGTATTTTGTTCCTGATGCTTTTAATACATCTCCAATATTATCTGTAAGTTTTGCTTCAGCTTTCCAGGGTTTTGAAATGTTTTTATCTACAACAATTACATCATCTGCAATTTTCTTTGATAATATGTAGGTTAAAAGTGCTGTAGCCACTCCTCCATCCTGTCCTTCTACTCTTCTTGCTTTTGCAGATAATATATTGATATATCTTCCAAGTGGGGTTTTATCTGATTCTATGCTTAGAATTTCGTCTGGAACATAGGTTCTTGGACATGTCACATAGCAGATATTGCATCCTTCAGGACATTCTCCTTTAATTTGAGGTTTTCTATCTCTAATTTCAATTATATCCTCTGGACAGACATAAACACATGTACCACAGAGTACGCAGGCACCAATATCTATTACATCTCCTTTTAAATCGTTGAACTGACAGTCAGAGACTTCTTTGATAAATTCTTCCCCTGCCATTTGCCTTCTGTATAATACCGGCCTTGCTACATTTTCTCTTTTACTAATTTCTGCTTTATTCTCACTTTTTTTTTCATTTGCAAGCTTTTCTATTATTTTAAACCCGCCTTCACCGATTGGTTTTGTTTCTAGGTAATTCTCGTTTTCTGCAGCTTCAATAAGTTCAAGACCTTTATCTGTCCTTATTATTACAGTTGACCACCCTTCTGGGGAACCTGCAGATCCTATGGATACATCTGACTGTTCTGATGTAAAATCCATGCAAATCTTACAGTTTTTTCGCATGCATTTTTTTGCCTTATTCAGGGGGATTTTAACCACTTTGTCTTCTGTTAAATGGAGCCAGAGATGTCCTTTTTCTATTCTAAACTGTGTAACATCGTTTATGTCCACATCGTATTCTTTAAGCAGTTCCCTCATGTAGGAATATGAAAAGTTCTCCATGCAAAAAAGCCCAATTTTAATGTCTACAGGGAATTTTTCCATGTAATTACTCATTTTTGCTGCTGCAAGAATCTGGCACGGTGTTCCTACCATTGCAACCTTTTTGTTTATAGTTTGAATAATGCTGCCCCCTTATCCTTCCTCTGATTCCCTACCGTAGAAGGGTCTTTTACTTCTTGGAACTATTTTTTTGAAGTCATTATATTTATCTTCCTCTAATTCGAATCCATAAACAGGTAATAGTTCTTTAAGTTCATTTTTATCGTTATCGTCAATTTCTTCAATTTTAGCGTTTTTACCAAGGCTTTTAATGTTCCCAAGAATGTACATAGCTCCCCTAATAATTGATTCGCCAGCATCATCTGATACATCTCCAAGAACTATAATGCGCCCCCCCATCATGAAAAGCCCACTCATAAATCCAGAGTTCCCACCAATTATGATGGTACCGTTTTTCATTATTTCTCCAGTTCTGGAACCTGTATTTTTCCGTACAACTACTGTACCGCCGTATATCCCCTGTCCAACACCGTCTCCAGCTGTACCATCTATTATAACTTCTCCATCAGTCATATTATCTGCAGGAAACCACCCTGCGTTCCCAGTTATGTGTATTTTTGCACCATCTATCATGGTACCTGCAAAATAACCTGCAGAACCATCAATCAAGATTTCAACATCGTCTGTAAGTCCTGCAACCATGTAATGCATTGCATTTGGGTTTTTAATAATGATCCGGTCATATTTCCTGGCAGCCTGCTTTACAGCACGATTTAAATCCCTTGGAACCATTGAATTAGCATCAATCTCTATTTCCTTCATGAAATCACCTAATTGTATATGCTCTTGATTCTCCTGGTGATATTTGATCTATCTGGTTAGTCTCCATCACAGCACGTAGAGAAACCTCTTCAGAGGCTATAGCAAACACTTCGTTATTTTCAGCAAGAACACCGGGTCTAAGTCCTAACTGGTCTTTTGCTATTCCCACACCATCTGGTGTCCCCACAATGTATGAAAACGGCCCGTCCATGTCTTTTACAGACTGCTCCAGTGCTTCTTCAAGTTTGTAGTCTTCATGGAGTTTATCTGCTATGTAGTGCACAATACATTCAGTATCGTTGTTGGTCTCGAAGATATGTCCTTTTCTCTCAAGCGGATCTCTTATTTTCCAGTAATTTGTAATCTGTCCGTTGTGCACCACAGTAATGTCTGGGATAATGTAACTCTGGAATGGATGTGCATGATAACGGTCTACTATACTTTCGGTTGAAAAGCGAGTATGACCAATCGCATGAGTCCCCATTTTTGAATATGTATCATATCTATCTGCAATTTCTTTTACAGAACCCACATCCTTTATCATTTCAAATGAGTGGCTTCCATTAAGTACGACCACATCTTCTAACTTATCTATATCCATAATAAGAGGTTTAAGCTCTTCAAATGAGTTTAATGCTATTTTACACCTGTAGATACTGTAATTTTCTACTGATGGAATTATTTCTTCCTTTTCAATTGGTGTAACCGCATTAACGGTTTCTTTTACCTCTTGAAGAAGACCTGATCTTTCTTTTACTTCTATGTTTAATAGATATTCATGATCTCCTAAACCCAGGCCTCCATATATGGAAAAACCTGCAGAATCTGGTCCTCTGTGTTGTAGGGCATCAAGCATTCTGGTCATGATTTCCCCTACTGGATGTAATTTTTTGTCTTTAAATACAACTCCTGCTATTCCGCACAATTTAATACCTCCTTTATGAAGTATCTGTGGATTCGTGTATTGCCTGTAAGCTCTGGATGAAATGCTGTGGCAATATGTTTCCCACTTTTTACTGCAATAATTTTATTCTGATATTTTGAGAGCACATCAACATTGTTTCCCACTTTTTCAATGTAAGGCGCTCTAATAAACACGCCTTTGAATTTTTCACCTAATATTTCTATTTCATCTTCAAATGACGCTTTTTGCCGGCCGAAAGCATTTCTTTTAACTTCCATATCGATTAGTCCAAGTAACGGCTGCTTGTAATCGGTTTTTTTTGCAAGAAGCACCATTCCGGCACATGTCCCCATTACCGGAATCTTTTTTTCAATAATCAGTTTCATAATGCCTGTGTTTTCCATTAATTTACCTATAACTGTACTTTCTCCACCAGAAATTATTATCCCGTCACATCTTGAAACTTCTTCACAGGTTTTCACCTTTAAAACACGAGCTTTAATTTCCATATCTTTTAGTGTTTGACTGGTGATATCAAAATGTTCAGAAACGTCTCCCTGTAAATTTAAGATGCCAATCCTGACCATGTTTCTTCCCCTTCATTTTGACTTTGATAATCTAAGCTGGTACTAATTTGAAAATAATATAGATATGATACCTCAATTTTTAGAAAAATCTATGAAAGATAAATTTTAATCTCATTTTTGTACAATGTTCAAAATATTACCTGTAATCTATCGTATAACTGAACATGTATATAAACCTTTTCACTGTAAACCTTTAAAATTATTATTTCACTTCTTTTTTCCATAAGTTTAATATATACATAAGAAATAAAAATTCAAAACAAGGATCAACTTTTAACAGGCATTAATGAGGAGTGAAATAATGAGTAAATTAACAATTCTATTAATTGTAATTGTTATCATGGCTGCAGGGGTTACAGGATATATTTTTGGGTCTCAAAACTCTCAAAGCGTGCCTATAACGCTTATTAATAATACAACAGATGATGATTCAGGGTCTTCACCTTCAGAATTAACAAAGACAAGAAAAAACACCACAAAGCTTAAAACAAATACTACAGTTAAAAAGAATACTACAGCAACTAACACAACAACTAACAGTACGTCAGAGACAAATGGTACAAACTCTACTCCATAACTGGAATATAACTTCTATTTTTCATTTAATTCAGTTTTTTCATTATTTTCCTGGTTTCATTTTTAACCACTTCTGCAGCTTTCAGGAAACCTTTTCTTTCTTCTTCACTCATTTTAATCTGCAATATTCCTTTAATTCCATCTATCCCAAGCTTAACAGGTACTCCAAGGCAGACATCTTTAATATTTTCGATTTCTCCATCTAAATAGGCACTTACAGTTAGAATTTTATTTTCATCATTTAATATGGTAGTAACGATATTGAGAATTGCAAAAGCAGGCCCATATTCAGTTGCTCCTTTTTTACCAATTATATTGCTGCCTGCATTTTTCACATTTTCTATAGTTTTTTTAATATCAAATGGTTTGTAAGAGGTAAAATAATCCCATGCAGAATAATATTCAATAGGAATACCTCCAATGGATGTTGAACTTATTAACGGGACCATATGTGGTCCGTGCTGGCCTATTATTCTTGTATGAATCTCGCTTACATGCACGTGGAAGTGTTTTGCCATATAATTTTTAAATCTGAGAGAATCAAGGTGATTTCCAAGTCCAAAAACCCTGTTTTTCTTAAATCCAGAAGTTTTTAAGGCTACGCATGTCATTACATCAACAGGATTGGTTACTACAAGTATTATGGAATCTGGAGCAAATTCTGCAATTTTCTTAGAATATTCTGCCACTATCTGTGCATTCCAGGTTCCAAGGTCTTCTCTTTCCATCCCGGGCTTCCTTGAAGTTCCCGCAGTTAAAACAACCACATTAGATTCTCTGATTTCTTCAAGTTTCGAAGAAGTTTTTATGGAAACATAAATTCCCTTTGCAGCAAGTGCATCATATATATCCAGTGATTCACCATGTATTTTACATAAGCTTTCTTCCCGGGCAATAAGCACTAATTCATTTACAGAGTTCTCTTCAGCCAGACAGAATGCTGCTGCTCTCCCTACCCTTCCTGTTGCACCGATTATACTGACTTTCAAATATTACACTTCCTGAAAGTTATAAAATTTTAATTAAATAGAAATGTATCTGTCACTTTAATTATTAAAATTAGTTATTATTTTTAAAAAAATTAAAATAAGGAGGTATTTTTCTAAACAGCCTCTTTAATGAAATAATATCCTTTCTAGTGAACCTTTTTCAATGACACTGCTGCCACTTTTTTAACGAAACTGCTTTTATCTTCAAGTGCCCTGTTTAAGGGCTCAACAGCTCGTTTGTCGCCTAATTCTCCCAGAGAATATGCTGCCCCACTTCTTACAAAACCACTTTCATCATCCAGTAAGCTAACAAGTGGCTCAAAAGCATCTTTATTTTTAATTTTACCCAGTGCCCATGCTGCACCTCCCCTAACTCTCCAATTATCATCATTTAATGATGATATAAGTGGTTTTACTGCAGGGTTTCCAATCTGTGCAAGTGCACCAGACGCCGCCCTCCTCACCAATTTATTCCTATCGTTCATAGCATTTATAAGTGGACTAACAGCTCTTTCATCCCCAATAACTCCAAGTGTAAGCGCAGCTCCTCGCCTAACCATTTTGTTGGGGTCTTTTAGAGCATCAATAAGATTTTCAACTGCTGGTTCACCTATTTCTTCAAGGAGTCCCATGTTTTGATGCTGTACAAGTCCATCATCATCCTTCAAATTCTGGATCAGTCTTTTAATGTTTTCTTCTCTTTCCATTTTTTATAAACCCCTGTCATTTACTTTATTTCCAGTGAATTTCCTTAAAATGATTTATTATATATTTTAATCATGATTTACATTTTTTCTATGTATATTTTTGTCTTTAAAGTACATATAATTAATCCTGGAGAAGTTGAAAAAATGGATAGAAACTATTTAACTACGATCTTCGATAATAACTTTTAAATGAATACTTGGTGATTAAATGCATAATATAACAGTAATTCCAGGGGACGGAATTGGAAAAGAGGTCGTGGAAGCATCAATACTGGTTTTAGATGCTCTGGACATAGATTTTAATTATAAAATTGCCCCTGCTGGCATGGGGTGTTTTAAAAAAACAGGAACCACAGTTCCTGAAGAAACAGTTAAACTGGCAAAAAAATCAGATGCAACACTTTTTGGAGCTGTTACAACTGTTCCTTACAAGAAAAGTGCTATTATAACTCTTAGAAAAGAACTTGATCTTTATGCAAATATAAGGCCTGTCAGGTCATATCCGGGGGTTAAAAGTCTCTATAATGATCTGAATTTCGTGATTGTGAGGGAAAATACAGAAGGGCTTTACACTGGTATTGAAGAGGAAACAGAGGAGGGTGCAACAGCTTTAAGCGTTACTACAAGGAAAGCAAGTGAAAGGATCTGCAGGTTTGCATTCGAATATGCAAAAAAAACAGGTAGAAGCAAAGTCACTGCAGTTCACAAGGCTAATGTGCTTAAAAAAACTGATGGGTTATTCAAAGAAACATTCTACAAAGTGGCTGAGGATTTCAGCGGCATTGAAACTGACGACCGTTATGTGGACGCTACAGCAATGTTTTTCATCACAAATCCGTACATGTTTGATGTAATAGTAACCACAAATCTATTTGGAGATATCCTCTCAGATGAAGGCGCCGGACTTGTTGGAGGCCTTGGATTAGCTCCTTCAGCTAATATTGGAGATAATAATGCATTATTTGAGCCTGTTCATGGATCAGGCCCGGATATAGCAGGAAAAGGTATTGCTAATCCCTCAGCTATGATACTATCTTCTATAATGATGTTAAATTACTTAAAAGAGCATGAAGCTGCACGTGTCAGTGAAAATGCATTGAAAAATGTATTAATTGAGGGCAAAGTCCTCACACCAGATTTTGGTGGAAACGCATCTACAATGGAAATGGCTCACGAAATACGTTCAAAAATAATATAAACAGATATTTTTAGTTATTTAATTTGATACCAGGCTTATCCGGGTAAAATCCGTAAAGTAATACTGGAAATCATCTTTGAAATTTTAGAAAAATTTAAGAACAAGGTAACAGTAAGTTTTATATTAACACAGGAACATAATTCCCATAAATTAAGGGCGGTATACTATATCATCTTTTTAGGGTCATTGAAACTGTTCATCCATGAGAATCTAAAAGACGCCCTTAATCAGTTTATATAATGCTTAAGAACTTTTTATTAATAGGAGGTGTTTTTATTAAAACCACAATTAGTGTAATTAAAGCAGATGTTGGAAGTATTGCCGGGCATGGATTGGCTCATCCAGCCTTACTTGCAAAATGTGAAGAACTCCTTGCTAGGGCAAAGGAAGAAGAACTCCTTATAGATTATTATGTAACCAACTGTGGGGACGACACAGAACTCATAATGACTCATAGACAGGGCGAAGAAAACGAAGAAATACACAAATTAGCGTTTACAGCATTTACAGAAGCAACAGCAGTTGCAAAAGAGTTAAAATTATATGGTGCAGGTCAGGACCTTCTCTCTGACACATTCTCAGGAAACATTAAAGGAATGGGTCCAGGGGTTGCAGAAATGGAATTTAAAGAAAGGCCAAGCGACCCTGTAATTGTATTCTGCTGTGATAAGACAGAACCTGGTGCATTTAACATGCCCATATTTAAAATGTTTGCAGACCCGTTCACCACAGCAGGGCTTGTAATAGACCCATCACTTCATGGCGGATTTGAATTTGAAATATATGATGTTATGGAACACAAAAAAGTAACATTGAGCTGTCCTGACGAAATGTACGATTTACTGGCACTTTTAGGTACAATAAGCAGATATGTCATAAAACGTGTAAGAAGAAGAAGCGACAATGAAATAGCTGCATCTGTAAGCACAGAAAGATTAAACCTCATGGCTGGAAAATATGTTGGAAAAGATGACCCTGTTGCAGTTGTAAGGTCACAATCAGGATTTCCGGCAGCTGGAGAAGTTGTGGAACCATTTGCATTCCCTCATTTAGTAGGAGGATGGATGAGAGGTTCACATAACGGCCCATTAATGCCTGTAGCACAGAAAAATGCATATCCCGTAAGATTTGATGGCCCTCCACGGGTAATGGCACTCGGCTTCCAGATTGCAGAAGGTAAACTTGTGGGACCGGCTGATATGTTTGATGACCCTGCATATGATAGATCAAGGGAACTTGCATCTGAAATAGCAGAATACATGAGAAGACACGGCCCATTTGAACCACACAGGTTACCTGCAGATGAAATGGAGTATACAACTCTTCCTGGAGTTATGGAAAAATTAGGAGAAAGATTTGAGGATATAGAGTAATCCTCAAAATTCTACTAATTTTGTGGTTTAGAAACCGTAGGTTTCTTCAACCCCAAAAAAATTTTAATTTCTTTTTTTAAAGTCGTTATTTTCAATGTAAAATAGTTTGAGAATTTTAAACATACATTTCATTGCTATCTACTTTTTTTGATTCCCTATTTAAGCTGAGATTCACTGAATATCTTCATTCATTTACAGGCCAGGGTTGTGAACTTAACCAAAATCAATGCCATTATACATTTTTCAGAGGCTTGAAAAGTACTCTTGATACTAAAAGCATAATTTTATTATTAATGATGCAATAAGTATTATTATGGTAAGTTATTTTATCATGAGTGGATATTTACTGGCTGAGGTGTTAAAATGAAAACTACGTTTAGTGTAATTAAAGCGGATATCGGAAGTCTCGCTGGACATGGAAGAGTTTATCCAGACGTTACAAAACGATGTGAAGAAATAGTTGCAAAAGCAAAGGAAGAAGGACTCCTGATGGACTATCATGTGACATCTGTTGGAGACGATACACAACTGATAATGACTCACAAAAAAGGTGTAGATAACGAAGAAATTCACAAGTTAGCATGGGATGCATTTATAGAAGGAACAAAAGTTTCAAGAGAACTTAAACTTTATGGTGCAGGGCAGGATCTTCTTACAGATACATTTTCAGGAAATGTAAAAGGGATGGGTCCGGGGGTTGCAGAAATGGAATTTGAAGAAAGACCAAGCGACCCTGTAGTTGTTTTCTGCTGTGATAAGACAGAACCAGGTGCATTTAACCTGCCTCTATTTAGAATGTTTGCAGATCCATTTTGTACTGCAGGGCTTGTAATAGACCCTTCCTTACATGAAGGTTATGAATTTGAAATGTACGATGTTATGGAACACAAAGTGATTAAACTGAAATGTCCTGAAGAGATGTATGATTTACTGGCATTTTTAGGTGCAACAAGCAGATATGTGATAAAGAGAGTCTGGAGAAGATCAGATAATGAAATAGCTGCTTCATGCAGTACTGAACGTTTAAGCTTACTTGCTGGAAAATATGTTGGAAAAGATGACCCTGTTGCTGTTGTAAGGGCACAATCAGGATTTCCGGCAGTAGGAGAAGTTTTAGAACCATTTTCATTCCCTCACTTAGTTGGAGGGTGGATGAGAGGTTCTCATAATGGTCCTTTAATGCCCTGTGCACAAAAAGATGCTCATCCTACAAGATTTGACGGACCTCCAAGAGCTATAGCACTTGGATTCCAGTTAGCAAATGGTAAACTTTTAGGACCTGCAGATTTATTTGATGATCCTGCATTTGACAGGACAAGGGATTTTGCAAATGAGATAACTGATTATATGAGAAGACACGGCCCTTTCGAGCCACAAAGATTGCCTGCAGATGAAATGGAGTACACCACACTTCCCGGAGTTATGGAAAAACTTAAAGACAGATTTGAGGATATAGAGTAAACTTTTATCCAAAAATAGAGAATTTATGTATTTTAAGCTCCAATTATTTACCTGGAGCCTAAAACTTTAATTTTTGAAGACGATGAACATATCTAAGAAATGAATCAATTTAATGTAACGCTTATTTTTAATCTATAAACAATTTAGATGGATTTTGGATACACATTTTATTTATATGCTTCTTTTTAACTCCGTATTTTACCATATAGTCTATAAACATCTTCATTCCTTCTGTAGGCTTTGGATTATGCGCCTGTCCAAAATCTGTTGCCATTATGCATCTTTTAGGTCCAATTTCTTTTATTGCATCAGCAATTACTTTTGGATCTAAATTATCATGCTTTTCCATGCAGGCAACAAAACAGTGTTCAAGATAGGCATATTTAGCCATTTCTTTTTGCTCATCGATGCTTGCACCAACGACTCTTGTTAGGGGATGGTTGACAATTATTTTTTTAATATTCAAACTTTTCGCCATATCCAGCAATAAAAAAATATCATGGGGTTTTAAGTGGCCTGTAGCTAAAACTAAATCATTCTCTGCAGTGACATTAAGAATATTTTCTGTATTCTCGTAATTTATAGAAATTTTGGGTGCAGAAATTGTTGGAAACCACACTATTTTACCCCCCATCACTGCTGTAACTCTAACTGCTTCTGGATTCAGTCCGCCAACACCTGAATTTAAACACACCCCTCCAATCACATTAAAATTTGATATTTCTCCTGCAATTTTAGCTCTTCCCGCAGTGGGTTCAACATGAGATTTAATAACTATGGCACTCATTCCTTCATTTTTAGCTTCTTTCGCCGCATTAATATCATTTAAGATCCTTGGTTTGATATCGGGGGCTGTATGGATATGGGTGTCCAAAAAACCATTGAGTTTAATTCCTTTCATAGTTTTCATGGATAATCGGTTATATTTTTCTTAACTTCGTCATAAAGATTGTTACCATGAGAATCCATTGCAACAATAAGTGGGCCGAAATCCTTTACTTCAAGCTCCCATATAGCTTCAGGAACCCCTAAATCGATCCAGTTAACATTTTTAATCTTTAAAATTGATTTAACGTATAGTACAGCGCATCCTCCAACTGCAGCAAGATATGCTGCATTATTTTCTTTAAGGGCGAGGGCAGTGTTTTCATCCATGCCTCCCTTTCCAACCACTGCTTTTACACCAAGTTTCAACACATCTGGCTGATATGGATTCATTCTTGTGCTTGTTGTAGGTCCCACCACCACCATCTCATAATTAACATCGTTATTTTCCACTTTCGACCTGATAATAGGGCCTGCATGGAATATAACAGATCCATCAAGATTTACAGGAGAACCTTCATCCAGAATTCTCTGGTGCGCCCTGTCCCGTGCAGTGTAGATGGTGCCTGATATGTATACAATATCACCAGCTTTCAATCTGGTTACATCATCATCTGAAAGAGGGGTTTTAAGTTTTATGTTCATAAATTCACCTGTCTCATTTATTATTTTATGGTATTAACCAAAATGAGTTTTATTTTTTTATTTTTTCCCAATTGAAATTTCATATTTTCATATCATTAACATTTATCTTTACATTTTCATCATCTTTTTCTGTACTTTCAATTCGCTGATATCTTCATAATATCTCAGTTTACCGCCGCACTGACACTGGTCAAAGTCTTCTGGGGATTCTCCTTCTTGAAGTTTGTAGTAACCTTTGCAGTCTTCACATACTAAATAACCATTATCCGATTTTTTAGATGATGAGCTGATTTCAGGTTCATAATTTTTATCAACTGCTTTATATTGTGTGATATCTGTATTTATAAGCTTAAAATACGTTTTATACGCAGTTATCACATCTTCTTTACTTATTTTATCTCTATCGTGGTTAACAGCACTGCAACCTGCAATAAAAAGCATAAATTCATCTTCAGCTCTTTGAATACCTATCTGATAGGTAAGTCCAAATCTTTCCTGCCCGATCAAAGATTTAACATAATTTAATTTTTTTAAAAGTTTTTTAGTATCAGAATTTTCCCAACGAAGGTTTTTCAGAGCAATTAAGTATTCTTTACCAGTTTTCGGCACATTTAGTATTTCATTGAATTTATCAAGGGCGTGGATTAGTCTATGATCTAATCCACTAAGATATATATTTCTGAGGTCTTCGCATCCTAATTTTTTCTCCGCATGCGCATAATATGTCAATACAAATAAAGAATAGAGTGCATTGAGGTTATTAAAAGATATTAAACTGGAAAATGGAGGCATATAGAAGGGAAATTTACCTAACTCTTTGAACCCAAGAGCTATAAGATGGGTTTTTTGATTTCTTTCATTTTCAATTAATCGGGCATCTGATGAAAAGATTTCCTTATTCTGGATAGATCCATTATACATTTTTTCATAAATCTTTGACACTTTTAGAAGGTTTATTTCATGGAGAATTAATTCTAATCCTTCCATGCTTTCATGACTTAACTCCTCAAGAGTCTTTTTTAGATTATACTCTATTGCCCTATGAAATTTCATATTTTCACATCATTAACAAATCAATTTTCTAATTCTGAAATATTAAATTCCTATATATTTTAAGCTTTTTTAGCTTATAATTAATCTGCAGAATTTATAAGGAAAATTTCTATTTAAACCCTAACCATTTTTTGAATCTATCTCCTAATTTGAAAACACTGTCAACAAATTCATAAATTCCATATGAATAAAGTCCTGCTCCAATAGTTTCAGATAGAGGGGCAAATGAATTAAATCTTCCACCTAATAGGTTTATTATTAATTGGATAGCACCCGGAATACTGGGAGTGGCACTGAACTTGAAAATTTCTAGAATAAATGCAAATGGATTGATAATGATATAAGCATCTTTCAAAAAAAGCCATCCGATATATGCTAAACACTTCATTATAATTCCAATAAGCCCTAAAAATCCTCTTATAACTGCAAAAAGGATTATTTCTAGGAAAAACCACAGGACTGATAAAGCACCAATGTACCATAAAAATATCAAGGCTAAAAGTAGAATCACTACTAATAAAATTATTAGATATAATGTATAATCAGGAGAAGTTGGAGGTTCATTTTGATCTGGTGAATCTCCAGAACCACCACCTCTATCTTCTGATGATCCACCTGAAGAACCTCCTGTGCTTGATCCGCTTCCACTTGAACCTCTAGATGGGCCTCCTTGAGATCCACGTCCACCATTTCCAGATGATCCTCCTGTACCTGATGAACCACCGCCTCCTATTCCAATTCCTGACCATCCGCTTGGCGGTTTGATAGAACCTGAAAAATCAACGGCAGTAAAAGAAATATAGATTATTCCTTTATTTCCAGCATAATCAGTTGCTATCAACTTTACATAATGAGTTCCAATGGTTATTATGTGGGGAACACCAAATTCATAGGTCCAGTAACCATTCAAATAGTTCAAGGGTTGAGAGGAAGGGCCACTAAGAAAGATGGGAGAACCAAGCCAATCGCGAAGATAAGTAGGATGATAAGAAAATGATCCATCAAAATATGCATGAACAGCTTTTGTGTCTGGAGATGATTGGGCTGTGATTTTTATTCTTCTTTGTCCTGAAAAATCGATAAATTTTAGAGTATCTGGGTTTATAGTGGCTGTTATTATTGGCGGGGCGTTATCTACTGTGAAATTTAAGGAAATTGTCCTTTGATTGTCTACATTATCTGTAGCTGTAATATGTATTGTATAAACTCCATCCGGCAAGTTTGGAACAACATAATCTATATTCCAGTCGCTACCAGAATCATCTCGCCACCAGTCTGACCAGGAATGTAACTTTTTCATATTAAAAGTTTGTCCTAAAATTGTTGCTGTAATATTTGCAGTATCATCTGGTTTAAAATAGGATCTGGTGCTGCCAGAAGCTTTTATTTCAAGTGCATCGCCGGATCTTAAGGGGTTTGGGTTGGCAGAACTTGAAATATATGGGGGAGTGTTATCCACAGTAAATCTGATAGAACTATCTGCAGTGATGAGTGTAGTGCGGTCAGGAGTAACCCATCCGAGCCCATATAGAATGGTGATCCAGATAGTATGATCTCCATCTCCTAATTGTGGAACAGTATATTGAAGACTCCATAATCCACTGGGCTGTTTTTCTAGGTTCACAAATCCGGATGGAGTAGATGCATATACTTTTTTGGCATCAGGACTGACATTGACATTTAAAGTGAGTAAATCGCCGGATTTTAGCCTTTCAGGGTAACTAATAGTGGTTATTGCAGGTATTATGTTCTCTACATTGAAATTGATAGTTGTATTGCCATGATTTCCTGACAGGTCCTTTGCTGTCAATAAAGCTGTGTAAGTTCCTTCTCTTAGCCAGCTAAAACTGGAACTGAGCCATGATCCATCTTCTTGTCTTGTAAGAGTGTAAGTAATGTTTACAGCATCATCGAAATATTGAAATGAATCAGAGCTGATGGAACGAACTATTGATGCAGTAACGCTTACAGTATCAGGATCAGAAAATGCCTGGATATCAATCCATGGCCTTTCTCTAAATACTCCATTTAAAAGTGTTGCATGTGTAATAATTCCTGAAATAACTGGTGATACATTATCTATTGGGTTTAAAACATTAAAATTAAGGGAAAAAGTACCTTGATTACCTGCACTATCTTTAGCTGTCAGTAAAATAGGATAATTACCATCTAAAACATATGGGGCCATGTATTGAAGATTCCATGTATCATTCTGTTTTATTAGGTCATAAGTTTGATTGAAGATTAAGGCAGTTATACGTGATGTATCAGGATCAGAAGTGGCAGTTATGTTTATTTTATCAAATGTTTTCACTGTTTCTGGGTTTAGGGTGCCTGAAACAGTTGGTGGTTTATTATCCACAGTAAAACTCAGGAAAAAATTATTTTGATTTCCAGCCTTATCTTTTGCAGCTAATAAAATTGGATAAATGCCATCGTCAATATCTGGAATAGTGTAATAGAGGTCCCAACTACTCTCTGATTGTTTGTACAGATCAAAGACTTCACCAAGTATTGAAGCAGTCACGCTCATTGTATCAGAGCTTGTTAATGCATTAATAGAAATTGGATCCCATTTTTTCCCAGCATTTGGCGTAACAGTGCCAGAAATTGTAGGTATTGTATTGTCTACAATAAAATTAAGGTTAATCTGTTTTTGATGTCCTTCATTATCAGTTGAAGTTAATAAAACATCATAATATCCATCAGAAACATTTGGTACAGTGTAGGAAAGATACCAGAGAACATCTGCTCCCTTATTCAGGTTCAATGTTTCACCCAGAATCAATGCAGTGATATTGACTGAGTTTGGAGCATTTACTCTCACAGTTATTTCATCACCTGATTTTACTATACCGGGATTAATTATTCCAGAGATTGAAGAGTTAATATCTTGATTATAAACAAAAATATCTGCACAATGATTACTGTCTCCTGGAACTAAATTGCCTGCATAGGAACTGAAGGCCACAAAACTTCCATCATCACTTATGGAAGGATTATAGCTAGATGAATCAGCTTCTTCCCATATATAAGATGTACTTATACGATTTGTAGTTTTTAATGTCCGGTCATGAAGGAATATATTGTGGCCATTTGCTACATCAGCGAAAATATAAGGGGAGTTCTCATTTAAACCAGCTTCTCTAACTTGCTCTCCTTTCGTAGCTTCAAATGCTATAAAATGTCCATCACCACTTATTGAAGGATTGCGAGATATTGTTTCTTCTGAAATGAAAATACTAACCTTTTCGGTGATTCCTGTTTCTGTATCATGGACAAAAATATCTCTCCAGGGATTACTATCATCTTCAACAAGGTTATTGGCATCTGAAGTAAAAGCAATATAACGCCCATTGCTATTAATTGATGGGTTTTCACTATTACCATTAGCTTCATGGCCATTGCAGGATATGCTTACTCGTTTTGTGGTTTTTAAAACTCGATCATGGAGGAATATATCCTGACAATTGTTATTGTCTCCACCTGCAAGGTTTTCTGCATATGAAGTGAAAGCGACATAACGTCCATCATCACTTATAGAAGGTTCATACCCTACACGTATCATGGAATTAGGGGGCATTAATTGTTCATTGCCATTATTTGATATACTTATGCGCTCTAAAGTACCTGTAATACGATTGTAAACAAAAACATCACCCCAATCATTTGTATCATTTTCTACAAGATTGCTTGCCCATGAAGTAAAGGCAATATAGTTTCCATTCCCACTTATAGAAGGCTCATTACTGTTTGAATTGGATTGTTCTCCATTAGAAGCTAAGCTAATTCTTTTTGTTAACTTAAATAATCTATCATAGACAAATATATCACCGGCATCATTTGTATCGTCATCTACAAGATTAGTTGCATGTGAGACAAATGCTACAAAACTTCCATCAGCACTTATCGAAGGCTCAAAGCTATCTCCATTACTTTCAGTGCCTGTGCTGGAGATACTATTCCTTTCTGTGATGTTTAAAACGCGATCATGGACAAATATATCACTATGGCCATTCGTATCATTTTCTACAAGATTGTTTGCATAAGAAGAAAAAGCTATATAACGACCATCACTGCTAATAGAAGGCTCAGAACAGCCATAATTAGATTCACTACCATTGGTAGAAATACTAACACGTTCGATGTTATTATTGGCTGCTGCAACAGTTCCACAAACTGATAATATGAAAATAAACGTAATTATCAGTAATAATACGTTCTTTCTCAAATTTCCACGTCCTTAAACTGTATAAATTATATTATTGTAAATATTTTTTTAAATAAATGGAAATATAGCATTTAAATCATTAGTAAATCTATAATTGTCTTTTAATGATGTGGTGGTAGTATATTAATTCACTATAGTAAATCAATTAAAGTATTAACGTTTATAAAGTTTACTACTTTAATATGAAAGCTTAAGATTAAATACAATAATCAAAAAAAAATATTGAACTCATTTCAAAAGCCTCCATATGTAATCATGCACGTCAGGTTGATAAAAGCCATGAATGTTAAGTGGCCTCTCAAACCTTAGGCGGATTCAATCCATCCACTGAATCTTGAAAATTACATTTTCAATTCTCTCTACAGCAATTCTTTTATTATGATTTTTCATCGACCCTCCGTGGTCTTCCTTTATAGCCATCGCATCCTATAGATTCGCCCCTTAATTCCCACTTCTAATCATCAAATTCTTTAAATCTCATGGCATGATTTTATATACGATGTAAAATATAAAATTTTTGAAATGGGTTCTTAGTAAAAAATATAAAAAATAATCACATTATAGATTAAAAACATCTTCAGGAGTTAATTATGTCCACAGATAACTTGGTAGGTCTTACAAGATATATCATGACCCTTCCATCAACCAGATTTTCACTTTTCAGCATGGCATTTCTAAGCTTTATAATTGGATGCGCAGCTTCCTTAATGGAACCATTAGCAAAATATTCAATATTTCATAATGTTGTTTACGGGGGTTCAGCAGGTTTTTTAATTTTTGGTTTAACTTCTATAATGGGCGGTGGTTTAACCCCTCTTATCATAAATTCTTTTAAAAACAGTAGATACATGAAAATGAAACAGTCAATGTTCCTTGCATTAGTTTCAATGATGATAGTGGGAGTTATATATGTAATAGGTAGTCTGGTATCTTCCTTTTCAGTTTATGATTATATTATTGATGCCCTGATTTTTGGCTGTGCAGTAATGTTTGCCTTCAGAATCCTGGCTATTTGGGGGACGTCTAATATAAGTTTAATAAAGTCTGTTGCGGTGTCTGCAACTCAACCTGCACTTATAATCAGCATGGTAATAGTTATAGTATTTTTAACCAGTATAACCACCAATATTGGCAATTTCAGTATTTTAGCACTTATTTTAAGGATACTTATTGCATCATTGATATTAATGGTTGCAATATATTCCCTTGTAGTTGTTATAGAGTCCCCAATGAGAAGAAATCTGGGAGTTGGAGGATTAGAGCTTTTAAGTCTTACATTATCTCACCTTACTGAAGGGTCTTCTGCAATGGAAAATCTTTTTGAGGATATAGGTGAGCCTATTGATACATTGACCGGTGTTATAAGCTTTAAGGGAAAAAATGGAATCAAATCAATTTTTATGGCACCATGTGTACATCCAGGTCCAATAGGAAACATTGGAGGGGGAAACATGCCTACAATACTTTCAAGCAAGTTTGATACTTTCACCATGGTCTCTCACGGCCCTTCAACTCATGATTTCAATCCTGTTGCCTCCAAAGAAATAAATAAAATAGAAGAGGTTGTAAAAGATTCCCTGAGCAATATGAGTTATTTTGAAAACGTCAGCGAATTTTTCAGGGTTGAAAATGATGGCGCCAAGATAGGTGCACAGTATTTTGACAACAATTTATTAATGCTTGCAACATTTTCGCCTGAAGGGTTTGATGACATCGATTTTGGGGTTGGTCTTGCCCTTATGAACCAGGCAAAGTCTGTCTGTGGGGTGGAAAATGTTATACTGGTAGACTGCCATAACTGTTTTAAAGGCGAAGGTGGAAGGGTTTTACCAGGTAATAAGGAAGTTTTCAAGCTTATGGAGGCAGTTTCGAAAATAAAAATACCCAAAAAGAGATACAAAATTAAAGTAGGATGTTCAAGCGATTCTATGGATGCAGTGTCTAAAGAAGACGGTATAGGAGAAAGTGGAATAAAGGTAATGGTTGTTGAGGCATATGACTATGAGGGAAACTCTCAAAAATCTTCGATTTTTGGAGCCCTCGAACACGAAGTGTTCGGGGCATCGAAATCGGAGATTTCGAATGCGCAAAACGTTAGTTTTGCAAGCTCTCAAAAGACTGCATACATACTTTTAGATTCAAACAACATGATTAAAGGATTTAGAGAAAAAATACTGGAAAAAGTGCTGGAATTAGAGATAGATATGGCAGAAGTAATGACCACAGATACGCATTATGTAAACACCCTCTCTGGAGGTCACAATCCAGTTGGAGGAAAAATGCAGGATGAAATAATAGAATCCATTATAAAATGCACTGCAGAAGCTATAGCTGATTTAGAAGAAGTTTCAGTGGGTTTCAAGGTTCCCCATATCAAAGATATTAAAACTCTTGGCCCCACACATGCTACTGAACTTGTAACTACCATAAGTTCAATTGTAGCTGTTAGCAGGATATTTGCACCGCTTGTATTAATATTAGCACTTTTTTTCGTGTTTATATGGATATTTTACTGGGCATTTTAGATAGTTATTGAAAAAGGGGAAATGGTTTTAAATGTTCATGAATATAATCCAGACCATCATCCATAAGAAGAAAAAAGGTGCTATACCGCTCCAAAACCATCCTTTTACTCCCCCTACTTCTTTTTTACCAAATAATTTTTCTGAAATCCTGCCAGATAGATAAAGAATGATTAATGCACCTATAATTGCCAGTGCTTCATTTCTACCTATTCCAGGTATAGCTCCGCTTGATAATAAAAATGATATGTAACCTGCTGCTACTGCAGCAGCTCCATGAATTGCAGCTACTTTACCGTCTACGTCCATATATTTCTCCTCCATTTTTTATAACATGTAATTGAATTTTTAATCAACACTTAATTAATTCGATGACTTTAATTTATGTTCTAACAAAATAATACTTAGCATTTTTAATTAGAATAGTTCTTTATATAACTTGGTGAGATTACTAATAAATGTTTTATCTTTAAAAATAAAATTTACTGCTATTATCCATCACATATTTAAATGTTTATTTAAGGTGTTACCATGAAAAACATGTCTAATGTGGACATTTATGCAATTTGTCATGAAATGAGAGAAGTTTTAAAAGGTGCAAGGGTTGATAAGGCATTTCAACCAGCTAAAGACACAGTTTTAATCAGGTTCCATGTAGCTCGTAAGGGAAGAGTTGATGCTGTTTTTCAGGCAGGTATCAGAACGCATTTAACCCAGTATCCTCTTCCAAACCCTAAGATTCCCCCAAATTTTCCAATGCTTCTTAGAAAATATATTAAAGGGGCAACAGTAGAAGACATTAAACAGCACAATTTCGACCGTATAATAGAGATTGAGGTGAAAAAAGAGCACAGATTTACACTAATTGTTGAACTGTTTGCAAAGGGGAATATAATACTTTTAAATGAGGAAGGAAGGATTATTTTACCTCTTAAACGTAAATTATGGAGCGACAGGAAAATATCTTCCAAAGAAGAGTATAAGTACCCTCCAAAAAGAGGTATTAATCCTCTTGAACTAAAAAAGGATGAACTTAAGGAATTATTTGATAATTCATCTACAGACATAATAAGAACCCTTGCAAGAAGCGGTTTAGGCGGTGTTTACGCTGAAGAAATTATAATGAGGTCTGGGGTACAGAAGGAGTTACAGGCATCAGAAATTCCAGATGAAGATTTAAATTCTATCTATAGGGCTATTGAAGAACTTTTTGAACCTTTAAAGACATCAAGGTTTCATCCTCAAATAGTAAAAGGTGAAAAAGAAGATGTGGTCCCTATTGATCTTAAAATCTATGAAAATAACGAAAAAGAGGTCTTTGAAACTTATAACCTGGCTGCAGATGAGTTTTACAGCAGTAAGGTTAGAGAAGATATTAAAAGTGAGTATGAGGGTATATGGGGTAGCGAGGTTAAAAAATTTGAAAAAAGATTGAAGATTCAGGAGGACACTTTAGCTAAATTCCACAGGACCATTACAGAATCAAAAAAGAAAGGAGATTTGATATATTCAAACTATGGAAAGATTCAAAACATCCTTGATATCATAATGGATGCAAGAAAAAAATATTCATGGAATGAAATAGCATCAACACTTAAACAGGCTAAAAAGCAGGGGATGGAAGAGGCCCAGATAATTGAATCACTTGATAAACTAGGAAATCTTAATTTAAAGATTGATAACACTCCCATAATGATTGATGCAACTTCCCCAATACCAGAAAACGCTGAAGTTTATTATGAGAAGGCAAAAAAGGCGAAAAGAAAAATAAGTGGAGTTAATATAGCAATTGAAAAGACTAAAAAGGAAATTGAAAAAGCGAGAAATAAAAAAGAAATAGAAATGGAAAGAGTAACTCTACCTGAAAAGAGGGTTAAAAAAGAGCTTAAATGGTTTGAAAAGTTCAGGTGGTTCCTCTCATCAGACGGGTTTTTGGTAATTGGAGGTCGTGATGCAAATACCAATGAAATAGTGGTTAAAAAGTATATGGAAGATAATGACATATATTTCCACTCAGATATACATGGAGCACCTTCTGTTGTGGTAAAAAGTGAAGGTAGGGAAATTCCAGAAACAACAATTGAAGAGGCAGCTTCGTTTGCAGCATCATATTCAAGTGCATGGTCAAAAGGATTTGGATCACAGGATGTGTACTGGGTTTGCCCAGATCAGGTTTCAAAGACCCCCCAATCTGGAGAATTCGTTCCTAAAGGGGCGTTTATTATAAGGGGAAGTAGAAATTATATCCGGGCAGCAACACTTTTAATTGCAGTGGGTGTGGTGGATTATGAAGGGGAGAGAATAATGGCCGGTCCTCTGGATGCTCTTAAAAAATATACTGATAAATACATCATCATTAAACCGGGTTATACAAAAAAAGAAGCACTTTCAAGGGAAATATTAAGGAAAATTGATGAAGAAGGTGTTTTCACGCTTGAAGACATGATAAGGGTTCTACCCTCTGGTAAAGCAGATATTGTTGATGAGAGAACAATTAAAAGAAGATGAATTCATTCATTTTTAAAGGTTAACCTGAAAAAAGCGCCGTCCATATTTTTAAGTTCAACTTCGCCGTTTAACTGGCCTTTCAAGCTATTTACAAGACGTAACCCTAAAGTTTCAGTATTTTCAATATCTAAATCTTCAGGATAACCTGTGCCATTGTCAGATACTATCATTTCATACTCATCTTCTGTATAACGGAAACTTATACTGATTTTACCCTTTTTAACAGTATTTAATTCGTTTGCAGATGTTTTATAGTGGAATTCATGGGTTTTCACATTTTTGAATGCGTGCTTTATGGAATTGGTTATGAGTTCATTGATAATCAGACCACAGGGAAGCGCCTTATTAATATCCAGCAATACGTTATCTACATCTACTTCAAGGTCTATCAGTGGGCTGATATCGTATGAACGGCAAAGATCTGATGCCAGCTTTGGAATGTAATCTGCAAAATTTATTTTTGAAATATCTTTGGATTGATAAAGCTTTTCATGAATCAGTGCAATTGACTTAACACGGTTTTGAATTTCTTTAAAAGCATCATATACTTTTTTATCGTCTATACCATTTGACTGGAGATTTATAAGAGAACTTATTATCTGTAAATTATTTTTAACCCGGTGATGAATCTCTCGAAGCAGAACCTCTTTCTCTTCAAGAGACTTTCTTATTTCATCTTCTGCCTTTCTCTGCTCAGTTATATCTACAAGAGTTTCTACAGCACCAATAACTTCGTTTTTAGAGTTTTTAATGGCTGCTGCAGTGAAATGTAACCATTTCCCCCTATTTCCAAGAGAGGGAAAGAAATCTATAGCTTCATATGCATCCTCTAAAATTCTGGATCTTTTATACTTATTTCCAAAATACCTGGGGATATCTTTATAACGTTTATCTACTAAAAGGTCACACATAGAGGGCCTTTCATAATCATAAAATGCCTGCCACTGATTTTTAGTGCCGACAATTTCTCCTGCAGGAATATTACTCTGTATCTCCAGTGCCCTGTTCCAGTAAATTACATTATGCTCATTATCAATTACAAACTGGGGAACTGGAGAAAAATGTATGATTTCCTTTAATTTTTTTTCACTTTCCTGTAATGCTTCTTCTAATTCCTTTCTTCTTATAATTTCTATTTTTAATTCTTCATTGGCTTCTTGAAGTTCCCTTGTTCTTTCTTTAACTTTATTTTCTAATTTCAGGTGTGCCTGAATTAATGATTCTTCTGCTTTTTTTCGTTCAGCCTTTTCTTCTGCCTCTTTTAAAGCTCGATGAATTGCAGGTGCCAGTTTTGAAAGATTATTTTTAAAGATGTAATCTGTTGCACCTGTTTTAAGCATTTCCACGGCAAATTCTTCCCCAATTTTACCGCTTACAAAAAAGAAGGGAGTATCTGGAGACTTTTCTTTAGCAATTTTAAGTGCTGAAACACCATCAAAGGAGGGGAGTGAATGATCTGCAAGTATTAAATCAGGTTTATATTCATCAAGCGCCTTTAAGAAATCTTCTTCTTTTTCAACGACATTTGAAGAAAATTTTAATCCATCACGGCGCAGTTCATATTCAATTAACTCTGCATCAAATGAAACGTCTTCAAGTATCAGTATTTTAAGTTTTCCCTGCATTTAAATCTCCATTATTCCGGGGATTTATTCAGTAACATCCAGTATAATCCAAGTGTTGAGACAGCTTCCCTAAATTCATCAAACTCCACAGGTTTGCTGACATAGCTGTTTACGCCAAGGTTATAACTTTCTACAATATCTTCGTCTTCTTTAGATGATGTTAAAACAACAATGGGTATTTTATTTGTTCTCTCATCCCTTTTAATTTTGCGTATAACTTCTAACCCGTCTACTTTGGGCATTCTTAAATCAAGAAGAATTAATTTAGGGAAATCATCAATTTCCCTTTCAGAGTATCTGCCTGTTGCAAAGACAAACTCAAGTGCTTCTTCTCCATCTTTAACCCAGACTAAATTGTTAGCAAGATTTTTTCTCTTTAAAGCCCTGATTGTAAGCTCAGCATCAGTTTCGTTGTCCTCTACAAGTAGCACTTCAATTTCGTTAAAACCCATTTTCTTCATCCCTTATTTTATGTGTGGGAATAGAAAAATAAAATGTTGCTCCTTTATCTGGTTCTCCTTCTCCCCAGACCGTCCCACCATGTCTTCTAATCACTCTTTGAACAATGGAAAGTCCAACACCTGTTCCTTCAAATTCATCTGCACCATGTAACCTCTGGAATAAGCCGAAGAGCTTATCTTTGTATTTCATGTCAAAGCCCACACCATTGTCCTTCACAAAATATGTGGTTTCATTTTTTCCATTTTTTGCACCTACTTCAATTATTCTTTCATCCTCTGGCTCTGTAAACTTAAATGAATTGGAAATAAGGTTACTGAAGACCTGTTGGAGCAGTGCCAGGTCTCCATAAGCTGGAGGAATATGTTCCAATTTCAGGTGCACATTTTGAGATTGTGATGATGATTTCTGTTCTTCAAACACTCTTTTTACAAGTTCTTCCATATCTACGTCTCTAAATTTCATTTCCTGACGGCTTGCACGGGATAATAAAAGGATATCATCAATAAGCTGTCCCATCTTATGGGTATTTTCTCGAATAATGTTCAACAGTCTTTTACCTTCACTGTCCAGTTCATCTTCGTAGTCTTCCATCAAAATACGGGAAAATCCATCAATAGCTCTAAGTGGAATCCTCAGATCATGTGAAACTGAATATGCAAATGCTTCAAGTTCTTCATTGGCATCTTTAAGCTTTTCTGTCCGCTTTTTAAGTTTTTCATTCATTTTATTAAGAATTCTCACTTTCTCTATTCTTTCAAACAAAAAAGCAACCATGATCACTATTAAAAGTACCATTAACACCCTAAAATAATCTTCAGTAATTATGCCTCTTAATCCTAATGAAATTAGCAGTATAAAAATTACAAGTCCTATTAAAATTGCAGGAGCAAGCCATGCTTTATTTCCCTGCCCAAACTCATGGAATGCTCTCAATGTTCTCACCGTAATCAATAGCCTGTAACAGCTTCTTAAAATTTATTTTTATCTTTTATCTTCTTTTTAAGTAAAAAGTTAATATCAATCAGATATTTCCCTTCCTCATCAGAGACGATTATGGAATCATCCTCTAAAAGCGCTGGAAGATCCACTTCATAGATCCCATGGTCATGGACCATAATGGTTTCAACAGATTTTCCATGGGGCTTTTCTTTTCTGTCCTCTTTATCCTCAGGATGATACTCAAAAAAATGACTTCCACACTCTGGACATCCTTTAAGAATATCCTCTGGACATCCTTTAAATAATGCGCCGCATTTAATGCATAGATGCACCACTATCACCAGTATCTGCTATCATTGAAAGGAAGTTCGACCTTTTCTTTACTGTTTTCATGAGATTAGCAGGTCCAATTATGGTCAGTCCAACTGCTTTTTTGGACATTCCCAAAAAAGATCTTTTATTCTTCTCAAGGGTATATATATCGATTCCCACAAAATTTTCAATATCTATCTCCCTCATGGTGGTTTCTATAAGTTCTGCCTCTTCTTCAGGGGTTAATCCTCCTTCAATAACTACAAGGTCTCCTCCTTTAACTCTGTCTACAATCATTGAAACCTTTTCTATGCTGCTATAAGATCGAAGAGCGTCTGAAGATAGAAAATCCATTTTTAAACTATTCATTTTTTAAACCTCTGAATCTATCCGGTAATCCCTATTTAAATCTCTTTACCATGGCATCATAAAGATCCCCTGTATTTTCACCATGCAAAGCAGAAATTGGCACTACTGTGTGCTGGGGAAACACTGATGCTATACGTTCAGGAGAAGATTCTGGAATATCAATTTTATTGGCCACAATAACAAAGGGAATTTTTCGGGCTTCTAAATTTCCAATTATGGTTATATTAGCCTGTGTCAGCGGATCTTTAGTGGCATCTACAACCAGAAGAACGCCCGTAACATCATCTAACCATTTAATAGCCTCTATAATTCCTTTTGTAGCTTCTTTTGCCCTTTCCTTTGCTTCTGCTTCTGATAAACCATACTGCAAAAAATTCTTGTAGTCTATTTTAGTTGCTATTCCTGGCGTATCTATTATATCAAAATCCAGTTCAACACCGTTATGCTTTATACTCACTTTTTCCTGTCTGTAAACTCTTCTGGTTTCATGAGGAATCTCTGATACTAATCCCAGGGGTTTCCCTAACCAGTCACTGGTCATGGTGTTTGCAAGTGTGGTTTTCCCTGAATTTGGATGACCGTATAGTCCTATCTTTAGTTTTTTGTCTTTACCAAGAAGTCTGTTTAAGAATCTTCTGAAAATGTTATGCATCCTATCACTCTTTATATATTTGCCCAGGTTCAAGAATAACAACCCTCATATCTTTGTTTTTTAATTCAACACGATCTTTAAATTCTTCGCTGTCCTGCTCTATTACAGGAAACGTATTATAATGCATGGGTATTAAAACTTCCGGGTTAATCCATTCTGCAGCTATTGAGGCTTCAAATGGCCCCATGGTGTACCTGTCACCAATTGGCAGAAGTGCAATGTCGACTTTGTAGATATCTCCTATCACTGTTTTCATATCTCCGAATAAACCTGTATCTCCAGAGTGGTATATCTTTCTGCCGTTTTCCATGTGGAGTATATAACCGCAGGAGCTTCCTCCAGCCCCTATTTCTTCTATAAAGTCCATATCAGATGAATGGGTGGAATTAACCATGGTTATTTTTGTGTTATGAGTTTGGACTGTGCCTCCTATGTTCATTCCCATAGTTTCAAAACCCTGTTTTGCAAGATACACTGAATGTTCGTGGTTACTTACGATTACGGCCCCTGTTCGGTTTGCAATCTCCATTGTATCTCCAAAATGATCTGCATGTCCATGTGTAACACATATTATGTCTGCATCAGCTTCTTCCACTGTAACCGGGCAAACTGGATTATTGCTGATAAAAGGGTCTATCAATATCTTTAAATTTTCATAGTTTATCTGGAATGCAGAATGTCCAAGCCATCTTATTTCCATTAATCATGTCTCCAGTTAATTATTTAAACCAAGATCTATTTCCTGTGATAGTTTCCATGCTTCTTCAAACATTCTTTCAATCTCTTCAATTGACCTTTGATCCTTATAGATCACCCCAACTTCAAAACTCTCGTATATAGGATCTGTGGATATTATCAAACCATTATCTTTATCTGAAACAATTGCCACAGTATGAACATGGGGCATGGTTCTTATTTTAACATTATTTTCCATTAAAAGCTTTATAAGTTCGACTGAGGCGTCATCATCCAGACTTGCCTCCTGTAAAATTATTTTACTTTCAGTTTCCATAAATCTCTTTAAAATGCTGATATCTATGTTACGAACCCATGGATACATCATCAATACTTTTTTACTGGCCTTTAAAACAGTGTCCTGCATGGTGCCCTGCACGTCTTTAGAATCAAATGACCATATTATGCCTGGATCTTTAGATTCGGATTTAATTTTATTTAAGGTTCCTTTAAAAGAATCAAGGCGTTCTTCAATTAAATTTTCAATGTCTGAAGTGTTTTTAAAGTAATTTTCTTTCAACCGGTTTAATCTGTCCTTTACATAATGATCTTTAGTTTTATCGTCCTTCACACTTTTACTCACTGAAGGAGGTGTTTTTACAGGTGCAGCTTTTTTTTCTTTATGAACCACTTCTAACTTTTTTGCTTTATTATCTAATAGGGATTTAGTAGAAACGGGCTTTATCTCCGGGGGAATGATCTCTGGTTTATTTTCCGGAGCTTTTGGAGCTTTTTGGATACTGAAATCAGGCTTTTTATCGACTAACACCCTTTTAGGTTCAATTTTTTTAGAAACAACCGGTTTTTCTGGCGCCTGCTTAATATTCTTCTTTTTATCAGTGATCAATCTTTTAATAGGGGATTCTTCAGACTTTTTTGAAACCTTTGGCTTTATTTTGTGGAGGGGTTCAGGCATTTTTTTAGGTTTAATAACGCTTTTGGTACTCTCAGCCGATTTTTTAGATCTTAAAACCTTTTCAGGCGGGGTTTTAAATTCAGCCATACTGACCTTACTTCCAAAAATAATAACTGGCAGCGCCCCTAAAACTGTAAGAACTAAACCTATAAAGAAAAATGAGATGCTGGGAGGGGTTTTAAATCCATAAGACATTGCATAAAAACCTCCAATAACTAACACCACTCCGAAAGCTGCAAGAACTATATTGATCATTTGATGCCTCCAATTATATCTTCTTTTCATCCATTATAAACATTGCTCTTTAATTCTGCACTTTTAATATAATATCTGCTGCCCTATCAGTTCCATTATACCTGGAAAATTCTTTTTTAATATTATCTATTTTCCTTATTAAATCTTCATCCTTTAAAATATTACTTATATCCTCTGCAAGTTCTCTGGGGTTAATCCTATTTATTTTTCTTACATAGGAAATTCCATATTTTTTCATGGCCAACGCATTTTTAAGCTGTTCAGAATGGTTTTCAACAGGCACAATAATGCTTGGAATACCAATTGAGGCAATTTCCATGGTTGTAGTGTGGCCGGCAAGGCTTACTATGACATCAGAAATTTTCATCCATTCTGTGATATTTTCTAAAAACTTCTTTTTTATTATTTTATCTGAATCTGGAATAAAATCAGGATCAATCTGGGGGCCGGTTATCATTATTATTTTATCGCAGTCTATTTCTTTGGATGCCTCATAGATGATCTTAAGCAGCTTTTTTCCAAATTCACTCCCTCCAACAGTGACCAGAACTATTTTTTCATCCTCTTTAAAACCTGATTTTCTCCTGATTTCCTTTTTATCCCCTATTTTATCAGGGTCCTGTTTAAGAAATGGCCCTGTGAAAATGGTTTTTTCCTTTAGCTTGGGAGGTACTTCTATGGAATTTTCAATATCTGGAATTAAAATAGCACTGCACAGCTTTAAAACATCCTTAATAAATCTTTTAAGCCCATTTTCAAGGTATTCCATTGTTTTTTCATCAGGATAAAGTCTGGAAAAGTTAAGGGTTAATTCGTTGGTGACCATGATGCATGGTATTCCCAGAACTTTTGCGGTTATAGGGACAGAATAATGTGCATCTGCAACAATAACGTCTGGTTTGAATTTTTTTATTATTTTTGATTCATGATATATACTTTTAAGGAAAATGAAAGGAGTATCTATGGATTTTCTGGCAGTGTACTTAATATCAAACCCCTCGTTATCTCCATAGAATTTAATATCGGGCAATTTAGCTGTTTTGTACTTTCCCTGCGCTTTTAACCTTTCATAGCCAGATCCGTAACTTGCAAACGCCACCTCCGCGTTTCTTTTCTGAAGTTTCTCTGCAAGGGCTATAGAGCGGGATATATGTCCCATACCTATGCCGCAGGGCATCATAAGTACTTTCATGTTGTTCTGGCCTTTAAATGTATTTTATAAGTGAAATTTAAGTCCTATTTCTGGCTTTTAATGTGTATTACTATTTTTTGAATTAATAAGGGGTTTTTGATGAATTAAAATGATAAAGAAAATTTATCATGTATTATAACAGTTTTTATATACTATTAAATAGAATATCATAATGAGGTGTCTTACAATGGAGTTTATAAGAGATGAAGGGGGACAGGGAGCGGCGGAGTACATTTTGCTTTTCGGAGGAGTGATTGTTATTGCAATACTTGTATTATTAATTTACAGAGATTATATAAAAACCACTAATCCTCTTAATGCTGCTGGAGACTTAGATAAAGTTAGAGCAAATATGCCTACTAATTAATCGTTTTTAATATCTTATTCACAGGAGTTTATATAGCTAATAAGGTTCTTTAATAAGTCAGCAGACCCTTCCTCGTTACTTAAACTCCATGCAAACTTGTTTATTAAAATGTTTTTCTGGTCTTTTGTCTGGTTGTTTATGTGGTACATTATTTTATTGAAAAGAGAATTAATGTTATTTATTTCAATTTCACCATTTAAATCCTTATTCTTTAATTCTTCTATTTTCCCCCTGAAAATAGACCTAAGCCTGTAAAATGCTTCTTTTACTTTTGATGAGTCTTTACTTTCCAGTTGATTGATTAAAAGTCCTATTTCTAACGGATTATTTTTCATCTGGCCGAATATGAGGCCTTCTGCCTTTATTGACTGGATCCTTTTCATCCCATCGTAAATATCGAAATCATAGCCTGTAATATAAATTTCACCCTCCTTTAAAAGGTTCATTAATATTTCATTCAACGTTTTATCAGATACAGATCTGCCTGATTTCTTTCTAAGCACTTCAAGAATCTTTCTTTTAGAAAGTTCCTTTTCCTGAACTATTTCCAATGTTATTCCCCTTAGATTATTTCCAGGCATAGTCCTCACGCTTTGAATTTTATATGTGAGTATATGCACAAAGTAGTATAAAAAGTAATTGTGTATGTGAGAACAATAACTCACTGGAAATAGAATTTAGTTTAAAATGGGGTGATATAAAAAATAATAAATCATATTATGGTCTAAAAATATTAAAAAGGTATTAACACATATTTTATATATGAGTAAATTTATAAAAAACTATATAATGAAACTGGAGGTGTTGTGTTATGGAATTTTTGAAAGACGAAGGTGGACAGGGAGCAGCTGAATACATATTATTATTTGGTGGTGTCATCGTTATAGCGATAGCTGCATTGTTGATCTACCAATCTTACTTCACTGGTCAAGGTTTCGATTCTGACCAAGATATAACATCAGTAAGAGCCAATCTTCAAGGTTAATTAAACTATATGGAAGTTACATGTTAGACGAAAAAGCTCAAATAAGTGCTGAAATGATCCTCTTAATGGGAGCATTACTGGTGCTTGTTATTGTAGCAGGGAACTGGATAGTCGATATTTCAAAATCGGTTGCAGGGAATGTGTCTGATGTAGTTGATTCTGCAAAGAATTCAGCGATTAATAAGATGTAACTTCCAGCACTTATTTTTTATCTTTTTATTTTTGGTCATAGCATAAAGGAGGCATTAATATTTTTCTAAATGATGAATTTGGTCAGGGAGCAGCTGAATATATTTTATTATTTGGTGGTGTTATTGTTATTGCTATAGCTGCATTATTGATATACAATCAATACTTCACCACTCAACCAGCGTTTACCGATGCAGATTTACAATCAGTAAGATCTAACCTTCAAGGTAGTTAATATTTATAATAACGTTAGTATTGTGTAGCTTTCCACACAGTTACTCTTTTATTTTTATAAACTGATTTAAAATATGTAGAATTATCTTTTTCAACTATGAGTTTCATAAATATGGAATTTTCAAAAGTTTTATTCATAACTATGGCTTTTTCATCATCCATAAGCAATACAACACAAAAACTGCTTTTTTTGTCGGAATAACTCTTTTTTACCTCACCATTTTTAATTATCATTGAGCTGTATGGACTTTTATCCTCCCATTTTACATTACCAGTTTTTAAATCCATAAATACATCGTTACTTGTGTTTAAGAATGACTCATGTATTTTTATATTACCGACTGAATACAGGGAATCACTTTCTTTTACTTTATTAAAGTCCCAATTACCAAATTTAAAAATCCATTTTCCAGTAATTATCATCTTATCGTGGGTTACAATTACAAATGGTTTCGGATTGTCTGGATGTGTGTAATTTAATATATTTTCAGCCTGTTTTTGATTTAAATCATAATCATTTATAAGAATATTTTTAGCAACTGTCTTATTAACTCCTAAAACGCGGTTTAAAATCTCAACACTTTTAGTAGTATTTTCGGTGTATTCATCTAAAGTTAGGTAGGCTGCATCTCCACTTGTTGAAAGCATTCTAAAAATACCGAAGGATAGGCTCTCATTACTTGTTGAAAAAGCCCGATTTATCCAGTAATCCCTTGAAGTGTTTGGAGATTTACCTTCAAATGTAAGGGGACTTTTATCAAATTGTCTTACAGGTAGAGTTTCAATATATGCTGATCTTCCATCAAAAACAACAGGACGGTTTGCAGTGGCCGTAAAAAAATGACCAAAACTCCAATCTGAAATAATTACAGTATTAGGGGAGGTATTATTTTTAATCCACTCTGCGCTATTAAAAAGGTCGTCATTTGCAGCAGGAATTAGGGCTTTACTGCTTGTAGGGACGTTTAGAATTGGGAGAACAATTAACAAAAGCATTATTGAAATATAGAAAAATCTTTTCACATTTTTCTTTATTTTTAGAGTTTTTAAATAATCCACAAAAATTCCAACTGTAATACCCGTGCTTATTGTAAGTGGAGGTATAAGTAACATAATAAATCTTGCACCCTTAAAAAGTGCTATAAAGCCGGATAAAGTCCATAAAACAAGGAAAATGTAAAAGAACCGGTCAATATTATTTGAAAGCCGTTTTTCAAGTGAGTTTTTTATTAAGATTCCTAAACTCAGAAATAGTCCTGAAATTCCTAATCCAAATAAAATTGGGTTTGTTTGAGTTATTATTTCATTTGCAGATGGTTTTCCAAGTTCAAAAATGGATATGTAAAGATCGGGGAAGGGAGCCCATATGTTTTGAGTTCCTATTAATTTTATAAACTCAAAAAGGCCTGCAACCAATTTGAAAATATTTAAAAATCCTGTAAAGATCCATATTAAGCTTATACTTCCCAAAAAGAATACAGCAAAGGTATAATAAATATTTTCTACATTTTTATCCTTTAATTTTCCATGTAGGATATAGAAAACAGAAGAAAAAAAGAGCATATAAAATAGATACTGCCATCCATTCCATGCCATTGAGAATAAAAACATGGAAAATGCTGATAAACCTGCAAAGATCATCCTTTTTCTTGTATTTTTACTTTGAATGGCTTCAGTAAAAAACAAAACCACCAGAATGGAAAATAAAATTATGAACATGTCAGTATCAAACCAGCCAGGAACACTCCTTGTAAAATAAAAAGGAGACATAACAGCTAAAAATCCTGCAGCTAAACCTCCATAAGCATTGGTAAGCCTACTTACTAAAAAATATGCAGGAATTCCGCAAAGAGGTGCAATGAAAACAGGAATCCAGAAACAAACTATTAGCAAGGAGGTATTGCTAAATAAATTAACTAACTTGTAAAAAAAAGCTGTGATATAAACAATTAAAGGGGGATAATCCATAGGAACGCCAGGAGGATAATAAGAATGCAGATCCCATTCTCTGCCATTTATTTTAGTATCCCCAAGATAACCATGATCCAGGTAATTTTTAGTTAATCTGTAATTGTAATATGAATCAATCTCATACATATAGGGGAGATCGTTTTGATCTTTATAGAAACTTTTTTCATTATCTGGAATACCTGAAAGATGAATTGATCCTGCTCTAAGAGTAAATCCCAATACAAAAATAACTAAAATAGCTATAATGGTTATTATTGTTTCTTTTTTTAACATAATTGGTCATTTCCAGATTATATGCTCAAATTAAAGTTGTTTAGAGTGTTATTGTTTATATCATTAATTAATACGGTTTTATTTTGTAGATAGATGTTAGATAGATGTTAATATATTCTGGTGTTTCCATATAAATCCTCTTGTATCTCCGTATTGTCCATCTAAATATCTTCCATTAGAGACGTTTCGTCCCGTCATCCATGCTACTTTTTCAGTTAATTCATTTTGTGCCCATATAACATCGTTTTTTCTCTATAAAATTTATCTAAATCTTTTTTTTGCATTTATACTTATTAACTCATCTTTTCATATAACGTTATTTTTCCAAACTTTTCAATTGGTTTATATGATGTTAGATTTAATCCGTGTCTAATACTGAAGTAGTAATCAACACTATTTTCATTCAGTTTATTGTTATATGCTATATTATCCTGTGAATTTGGATTGTAGCCCTTTAGTTCATAAAAATATTCGTTTCCATCCTTAAGAATTGGCATAGGAGTAACATTCATTTTTAAATACCAGCTATAATGTGGCCAGTAAAAGTCAGCATAGATAATTTTAGTTTTATAAGAAGGATCATAGTTTTTTAGCCAGTTGCTTGAAATTATAACGTTTTCTGTATCTGGATCTTCCATTGGCAAGCTGTTTAAAAAACCTATAGTTGATATAAGGATCATAAATATCAAAATAGGAGATAAAATTGATTTAAAATCTATATTTCTAATTTTAATATGTATTTTGTCTGAAATTCCGTTTAATCCTAATATTAAAAAATATGCAAATGCGGGAGCCATTAAAATAAAATATCTATCTACTTTAATCGCAAAAATGCTATGAAATATGAAATAAATCATAAACCATGATAAAAAGAGCAAATCAATGTCAATATTTGCGTTAGATCTTTTTAAAAGTTCGTATGATATGTATCCTATTAAAAGGAATAAAATTTCACTTAGTATAATAGATTTTTCACCGAATGCAGCGAAAAAAATGATGATTAAAATGATAAATGCGATTAATTTTATTTTTTTGAATTTATTCGCTTTTTTAAACTTAATTAACGGATTAAGGCCCTTTATTTCATTAAAATTTTTAATCAGGTAAATAATAATTCCTGATAATATAATTAAGATTATAAAAGTACCTGTTATCCCTATATTATGTGTTAAATTGCTTAAATAGTAAAATATTTCTGGATTGTAAGCAAAATGCTCATTTGGATCTATTTGTTGAGCTGTGCCAGAAAAAGAAATAAATGGAGAGATAAAATTGAGTTTACTTGAAAAAAATAAGACAGATATTAAAGTTAAAACTGATATCAAAATTCCAATTATTATATCATTTAATTTTTTTATATGTTGCCTATTTATTAGCAGATAAAGTCCTATAGGCAATATAATTAAAGCTGCAAGATATCTTGTTAAAAATGCAATAATCAGGAGGGGGAATGGTAAGTAGAAATATTTTGAATTCTTTTTAACAGCTAAAATTGTGAAATAGAGGGCCCAGATTGAAAATGAAACGCTTGCAATGTCTGTATAACCTGCACCTATCCATATAATTACAGCAGGAAATGTTGCAAATAGTAAAGACCCTAAAAAGCTCATAACGGGATTAAAGCACAAATTAAATAGTAAATATAATCCAATTATACCAAAAATAAATAAAATTCCGTCAATAAGTAAAATGATGGTTTCTGATACATAATCAAGCCTGAAAAATATGGATGTTAAAAACGATAGAAATGGGGGTCTGGCTAAATCAGAATATCCTATGCCTTTTCCAGCAAATTCAAGTGCATTTGCAAGGAAATCATAAGTATCCCATCCTGGGCCGAGATTGATTTGAATTGTTGTTATATAATAAGTAATTAAACTTACAATTATTAGTAGTATAAACAAGAGTAATGATTTGTGTGTTTTAAAGTTATTTTTATTGTTAAGCAAAAAATCACTTCTCATCTTTTTTTGCATGCTACTTAAAATAGTATTCTTCATATCGGAATCATAGCTATAAAATTCATTTTTCTATATTTCTAGTTCTATACGTAATCTTTTGTGGGAGATAAATAAATCATCCAGCTAATTATCTATTTACATTCTACTTACTGTTAATTATTTGCAATAAAAATATGATGTGATACTCTGTAATTTTTGAGAGTTTATATATTAGTTATTTGATCTTTTAGGATATTTTTAGTATCGGGAATTCCATAAATATATAAAAATAAGTTTATATTTATGCAGAACTAGGAAAATATGGCTGAAATAATAACTAATTCAATGATTAACTCTTTTTTAATATTTTATCATTTTAAATAATAAGTTTTGATATATTACTAATTTTCAAATGTCAGAACATAAATTGGGTTTACTAAAATAGCTTTTTAAATTATACACTCGTAAAAATTTAATTTTTGGATTTTTTACAATATACATCTAAAATTTGATTAGAAAAAACATAAATACTTGTGAGTAATAAACTTTTAATAGGATTAAAATTGTTCTTTTCGATAATAATAAGTATCGAAGGAATAATAATTGTAATAATCATGCCAATTCCGTTAATTTGCCATAAATATGATAAAAAACGAATAAAAAGGGAATAAAACTGAATGAAGTTATACTATGAGTGATTGTAATGATTATTTCAATAATAACCATAGGAGAATGAGAATACAATGCCATTTTTAAAAAACATTTTAGGTTCTGGGAATATTCCAAAGTTTAGAAATATTTTAGGGCCAGATACTAAAATTAGTGGAAATCCCAGGATTCAGGAAAATGTAACTATTGGCGTGAAATATAAAATAAGATCTAAATCTCCGATTATTGGGGAAAATGCACTCATTCGTTCAAATACAGTCATATATGATGATGTTAACATAGGAAACGATTTCAGGTCAGGTCATGGTGTCGTAATTAGAGAAAAAACCAGAATTGGTAATAATGTCCTTATAGGAACCAATTCAGTGATAGAAGGAAATTGTGACATAGGAAATGATGTTAGCATCCAATCAAATGTTTACATCCCAACAAACATGCTAATCGAGGATTATGTTTTTATTGGTCCATGTGCTTGTTTTACCAATGATAGATATCCTATAAGAATTGATTTTGATCTTAAAGGGCCAACCATCAGAAAGGGTGCATCAATTGGTGCAAATTCAACATTTTTATCAGATTTAGAGATTGGAGAAGGCGCAATGATAGCTGCCGGGGCAATTGTTACAAGGGATGTACCTCCATTTTACCTTGCAATAGGTGCTCCTGCCAGACTTAAACCTCTTCCAAAGCATTTAATGGTTCAAAATAAAATTTAACTTATTTATTATTTTTAATAGCACTATTGGAATAATTTTTAAGAATAGAAACTATTTTTTTCGACGTCCCTTGCTTTATAGGTGCTTTAATGTTCTTCATTTTATCTAACTCATGTTCATTATCAAGTAAATCAGTTATAGTGCTAACAATGCTTTCATAGCCTGTTCCAATCAGCATATTTTTCCCTATATCTACAAGATATTTCCATTCGGTATTTTCTCTTAAAATCAAACAAGGAACATCTAAAATCCCTGCTTCTTCCTGTATTCCACCAGAATCTGTCATTGTGAATTTTGAATTTGTCAATAATCCTATAAAGTCTTTGTAGCCGAGTGGTTCAGTTAATAAAATGTTTTTGTTTATTTCAATGTCATTTGATTCAATTATCTTTTTTGTTCGAAGATGTAATGGGAATACTATTTTTATTTTATCTGCAATTACATTTATTGCACTTATAATTTCTTTAAGTTTATCAGGATCCGTATTTTCCTGTCTGTGGATTGTTAATAAAGCATAATCCTGTTTTTTTAGATTCTTTTCTTTTAAGCTATTTGAATCGAAGAAATTGACTATGCGTAAACAGGCGTCCACAGATGTGTTACCTACAAGGTAAACCATGTCTTTTTCTATTCCTTCCACCGCTAAATTTCGAGTAGCATCTTCATCTGGTGCAAATAAAATATCAGAAGAGTGATCAACTAAAATACGATTTAATTCTTCAGGCATTTTTTTGTCAAATGATCTACAACCTGCTTCAACATGTACTACTTTAATATTGAGCTTTGAAGCTGTAATTGCGCCTGCAAGGGTGGAATTTGTATCTCCCTGGACAACTACAATGTCTGGATTCTCCTTTAAAAGCACTTTTTCAATTTCCATCATCATTTTCCCGGTTTGTGCAGCATGTGTTCCAGATCCAACCTTCAGGATATAATCACAATTCCGCAAGCCTAATTCCTCAAAAAAGATTTTGTCCATATTATATGAGTAATGCTGCCCTGTGTGAATTAAAATGTGGTCAAATTCTTCATCAAGTAGTGGGATAAGGGGAGAAAGTTTAATTATCTCAGGCCGGGTTCCAAATATTGTTGCAATTTTCATGTAGATTAATTGGAAAAAAATATAAATAAGCCTTTCCACAGCATTATCATGAAAATATCAGTGATTATTCCAATGTACAACGAGGAAGAAAATGCCTTGAATACTCTTTCTAAGGTAAACGATGTTTTAAAAGATTATGATGATTACGAAATCATTGCAGTTGATGACGGCAGTGCTGATGATACTTTTAAATTAGCCAGCGAATTCGCCTCTAAAAATAATGATATTAAAATTTTACAGCATTCTGTAAATGTGGGGATGGGTAGGGCTATAAGAACAGGATTTGATAATTCAAAGGGAGATATAATTGTCACCATTGATGCAGACTTAAGCTACAAACCTGATCATATTCATAGACTTGTAAATGAGCTTATAAATGATGAAACAGTTGATATAGTGGTGGGATCTCCATATATGGAAGGGGGAGGGGTTAACAATGTACCTCCTTTCAGGTTATTTATAAGCAAAGCAGCAAATAAGTTTGTAGGATTTTCAATGGCAGAAAATCTTAGTACAGTTACTGGAGTTTTACGTGCTTATAGGAGAGAAGTCGTTGATTCTTTGGAGTTAGAATCAAATGGTACAGATATTAACCTTGAAATTCTGTCAAAAGCAAGTGCAACAAGGTTTAAAATTAAAGAAATCCCTGCATTGCTTGAAGGTAGGGAATTAGGCCAATCAAAATTGAAGTTCAGGGCTAAAACAATATCACATGTATTATTTTCATTTTATGAGAAACCTATAATGTTGTTTGGTGCTATTGGGATATTTTTATTATTTATTGGATTAATAAGTGCAATATATTTATTTTATGAATATTTAACAGGTATTTTAGATCCTACAAGACCTTTAATGCTATTTATGGTATTAATGATACTTTCAGGGATACAAATATTGATTTTTGGATTTGTAGCAACTCAAATAAGTCTTCTTAAAAGGGAAATATACATAGTTCAGAAGGAAAACAGATTGATTAGAAAAAGAATGAAATAATAATCAATTGGATTATATTGCAAATCATGTGGAGACCTGAAATGAGTAAAATCAAAGTTTTAATGATATCTTGTTTATCATTAAAAGGATTATATGATGGATCTATAGTTAGAGGTGTGGATACGTATGAAGAAAAATTAAAATCACATCTTTTAAAACGCAATGATATAGAAATACATTTAATAGAAATTGGCAGGGAAAATAAAAAATTCAAAAAGAGTAATTTATTTATTCATGTAATAAAAAAAGGAAGATTAGCTAATGTTTTATATTTTCCTGTACTTTTATTTAAAATGAACCACAAAATAAGGGATATTAACCCTGATATTATACATGTTTTCTCAACAGGCTGTATTTATGGGATGCTGGCATTAATTCTCCGTAAAAAGTACACATCACTGGTTACTGCGTATGGCATTATAGCAAAAGAAGCAAAACATTATAGGGCAGACTATAAAGGAGATTTCAGAAAATATTATGCACACATATTCTTTACATTGCCTCGGAAGGTTTATGAAAGATATATTTTCTCTAAAATTCCAAATGTAGTGGTTGATTCAGAATCTATCAAAGAATTAGTTAATTTCTGGACAAATTCTAAAATATATGTTGTTCCTGCAGGTGTGGAGTATGAAAAGGTTAAAAGAATAGGTAGGGCATGTGATTTAAATGAAAATCCTGATATTTTCTTTGTAAATAACCTGCAAAAAATTAAGGGTGCAGATATTTTAATTAAGTCTATTCCGTTAGTTATGGATTCTTTTCCAGATGTTTGCGTTTATATTGCAGGTATTGGACCTCAAGAAAATAAATTAAAAACTTTAGTTAAAGAACTAAATTTAGAGAAACAGGTAAAATTTTTAGGATTTATTTCTGATAAAGAAAAATATCAGTATTATAGTACGAGTAAAATTGTTGTTATTCCTTCAAGATGGGATTGTCAGCCAGCAGCATTTTTTGACGCAGCAGCTTTAGGTAAACCAGTAATAGCATCAGATATGTCTAATCCCGGGGTTTTAATCGATGGAAAAACAGGTTTGATATTTAAATCTGAAAATTTTGAGGATTTAGCAGTTAAAATAAAAATTTTATTGGGAAATGAAAAAATGAGAGAAGATATGGGAATAAAAGCTCAAAAAAATATTGCCAAATATGATTGGGATGAAGTTGCTGCTCACTATTTTAAGATTTATAAAGAAATAATAACGAATTTTAACAATTAAAATCCCTTGACTTTAAGCTAACTCGAACATCCATTTATTAAAATATTTATTTCAACTTTCTTCAATAATTTGTCTTATAGACTCTAAAACAAGATTAATCTGAGTTTCAGACATTCCAGAATAAAGAGGTACTGAAACAGTATGTTTACCAACAAATTCTGTTTTTGGTAGTATTCCTTCTTGATAGCCAAATAATTTTTTATAATATGTAAACACATGGACTGGAGGATAGTGAATACTTGTCTGTATCCCTTTATTTTTTAATTTATCCATTAAATCATTTCTGGATATTTGTTTAGAAAGTAATATTGGAAAAATATGGTAAGAAAAAGTGCCCTTATACTTATTAAATGGAATCACTATTTCCGGAATTTTTTTTAGGTTTTTAATATATTCTTCAGTTATAATTTTTCTTTTTGAATTGTTGTCATCTAGTTTTTTTAGCTGGACCAAACCAATGGCAGATGCTATTTCATTAATCCGGTAATTGAATCCAATATCAACAACATCATAACTGTATGCATGACCCTTATGTCTATCCCATGTTAATGTGTTCATACTGTGGGATCTCATTATTCTTATTTTTTGGGCGAGATCGTTATTATCAGTGACAATCATTCCTCCTTCACCAGTTACTATATTTTTATTGGCAAAAAAGCTGAAACAACCGATTTCTCCTATCGTACCACATTTTTTTCCTTTAAGTTCTGCACCGGGTGCGTGAGCCACATCTTCTATGATTTTTAAGTTATGATCATCTGCAATTTCGGCAATTGCATCCATATCACATGGATAACCTCCATAATGGACTACTATAATGGCTTTAGTTTTACTAGATACTTTTTCTAAAATACTTTCTGGAGAAATGTTAAAGTCTTCTTTACTTGTTATATCTGCAAAAACAGGTTTAGCTCCACAATATAAAACGGAATTTGCAGTAGCAACAAAAGTTAGGGATGGAACTATTACTTCATCTCCTTTTCCTACTCCAAGGACTTTATTGGCTATATGTAATGCGGCAGTGCCATTTGAAACACCAAATGCATTTTTTGCCCCTAAATACTCAGCAAATTTAATTTCGAATTTTTGAGTTACAGGACCCATAGAAAGCCATTTGGATTTTAATACATTTTCCACACTTTTAATTTCTTCTTCGCCAATATCAATATCGGATAATGGAACTTGCTGCATCATTTACCTCTTGCATAATTTTTCAGAAATTTCGTCCAGCTCCATGTTTGCTTTCTCATAATCTTCTGGTCTTCCTATGTCTAACCAGTATCCATCATAAATGTAACTATTAACGATTTCACCATTTTTTATGAGCTTTTTTATTAGGTCCGGGAAATCTAGATATTTATCATCTTCAATATAGTCTAAAACCCTTGGACTAAAAACATAAACACCCATACTTACTAAATAATTGAATTTAGGCTTTTCCGAATATCCTATAATCTCCTTATTTTCACTTAGTTCAACTACTCCAAAATCAATGTTAACTTCTTTCTTTTTCAATGCGACGGTAGCTATAGCACCGGATTCATTATGATAATTTAGTAAATTCGAAAAATCAATTGTGGTTATTACATCACCGTTCATCATTAAAAAATTTTCATTCAGTTCTTTTTTCATTTTTGACAAAGGTCCTGCTGTGCCTAAGGGTTCATCCTCTCTAAAATACGTTATTTTAGTATTGTATTTACTGCCATCATTAAAAAATGCCTTTATAAGTTCTGCTAAGTGACCTACGGCTAAAATAATTTCATCAAATCCATATGATTTTAATTGTCCAATTACGATCTCAAGAACGGGTTTATTTCCTATAGGCATCAGTGGTTTAGGAAATACAGTTGTGTAAGGTTTAAGTCTAGTTCCCTTACCTCCTGCAAGAATTACAGCTTTCATTTTTTATCCTCGCTATTTGTTGTAAATACTGGCTTTATAAAAATCAATATTCTTAGATATCCAGTCGATTACATTTTTAAGTCCGTTATCCAGGGAAATTTCAGGCTCCCAACCTAAAATATTCTTTGCTTTAGCATTATCACACCATAATCGCTCTACTTCACTGTCTTTTGGCCTAACACGAGGTGAATCCGAGGCAATTTTAACTTCTTTTTCCATAATATCAAATATTTTCCAAGCCAAATCTTTAATGGAGATTTCAAAGTTGGATCCTATGTTTATTACTTCGCCTATAGACTTGGAGGACTCAGCAACTTTAACAAAACCTTCCACTGTATCTTGGACATGAGTATAATCCCTAGTAGGATATAGAGAACCTAAAGATATTTTATTACTTTTTAGAGCTTGTGTTATTATAGTGGGTATCACCGCTCTAGCAGATTGGCGCGGTCCATATGTATTAAATGGTCTAATTACACTGACTGGCAATTCATAGGACCTGTAAAAACTTTCGGCAATTTTATCGGCACCTATTTTGGACGCGGAATAGGGTGACTGTCCCTGTAATGGATGATCTTCATCTATTGGAACATATTTAGCCGTCCCATATACTTCACTAGTTGATGTATGAACCACTTTATCAACATTTAAATCTTTTGCAGCGGTTAAAACATTTAAAGTGCCCATTACATTGGTTTCTACAGTTTCTCTTGGATGAATGTAAGAATAAGGTATAGCAATTAGTGATCCTAAATGAAAAATTACAGAAACATCTCTTGTAGCATATCTAATGGCATCAGAATCTCTTAAATCGCCATTTATAACCTCAATAAGATCAATTTTTTCTTTTGGCAAGGATTCCAACATTCCCCAATCATTTCTGGAATTGTACCTTACAAATGCTTTAACGTCAGCTCCTAAATCAATCAAATATTCTGTAAGATGGCTTCCAATGAATCCACCTGCACCCGTTATCAAAACCTTCTTTTTCTTTAATTTCATAATTATTCCTTCAATTGAACAATTATTTACTGCAAAAAATAACTCTCATAAATCCTAATCCAATGTATTCAAGTGGATAAAAAATTTTATCTGCATTGTACTTATTAATTGATTTATTCTTTATGGTTTCTCCTTCTGCATCTTTATTTTTTCTTTTAAATATGTTTAGATTAGTTAAATTATTAAATAAAGTTGAAATAACTCTTGAAATGGGCAAAGGTGAGGCATAGATAGTATCAACAGTTTTTATATTTTTGAATCCTACTTTTTCAAGATTAAGTTTTAAATAATTCATAGGATAGTTATGGCCTATTGATGCATTCATATCATATCCTTTAAGCCTATTATAAATATAAAGATAAGGAAAATATGTAGAATAATAATTTGGAACTGAAAATAGTAGTATTCCTTCCTTATTTAAGACTCTATAGCACTCTTTGAATATATCATTAATATCCTCATTATGTTCAAAAGCACCAAATGAAATAATGGTATCAAAAAAGCAATTTTCGAAAGGAAGTTCATTAGCATCGGCTACTGCATAATTTCCTGATGGAAATAACTTTTTAGCAGTTTCAAAATGAATCTTGCTTAATTCTATCCCATAAAACTCATTATATTTATTTTTTAGTTTAATGAAATATTTCGCATCTCCACAACCAATATCCAAAATTCTATTACCTGGTTTAAGATATTTTAGATTATCAATATACCTTTTAGTCCAATAATCGTCGAATAAATCTTCATTTGAATCATTTATTCTCTTTACAGCTTCATTTTCCCAGTAATTTTTTGTTTCTTTTAAACTCATGTTGTTCCTCGTAAATTGATAAAATATAGTTCATTATTTTTTTCTTTTGATAATTTTAGCGGGTACTCCTACTACTAAAGAGTTAGATTGTATATCCTTTGTAACGACTGAACCTGCGCCTATAGTAACATTATTTCCAATCTTAACACCAGGTAAAATTACGGAATTGGATCCTATTTCTACATTATCTCCAATATCAATTGGATCAGAAATGAATTTTGAATTGTTACTTCCAGTTATAGTTGAGACAGAAATTATTTTAACACCATATCCTATTTTTACATTTTTCCCCATTTTTATACCCCCACCATAAAGAACAACACTGAAATCACCTATTTGCGCTGGTTTTCCTATTAACTCTCCATCGGGAAAACCTCCAGAAGTATAAATGACCAGAGAAGGACCAAATAATATTCTACGGATTATTCCTCTGAATCTATTAATGATCATTTTCATGGATATCCTCTATTTTAGTTATATAAAAATAATTAAACATGAAATCCTTTAAATATGTTGTATATTTATTAAAAAGAAATTTTGAGATTAAACATGAATAAAATAAAATTTACATTTGATATATTTCATATGCTTGAACTGGACTATTTAATTAAGTTAATTTCATTTTTAATACCTATTTTTGTTTTAAACAGTACACTAATCGGAATTTTAAATGGAATAAGAAAATGAAACCATATTCAATCAGTAACAGAAAGTGATTTGGGAATTTATGGTATAGCTTTAACATTATCCAAAAGTTTCATAATTAATATCAGGAACATCATAGACTGGTCGTGATATGCAAAAATCATGGTAATAAACATCGATAAACATTATTTTAATCGGGACTTTTCTATTATTTAGGGAATGGATGAGCATTTACTATATTTTACTCATGTTCTTGTTTTATTTGTGATTATCAATAGATTTTTGCTAATAAGTCAAGACAGAATGGAAATTAAAGAAATTATAGAAAACATCAAAAAATAGTTTCTTAATGAGTTTTAGCACAATTAAATGTTTTTTGAAATGAAATAAATTAATGGTATTTCCCTTCACACCTATTAACTTCAGCATACAGCTTTATTAACTCGTGTATTTTATTTTTAATATTAAATTCATCATTTATAATTTGAATAGAATTCTTTGCAAATTTTTTTCTTAAATTTGAATCCTCAATTAATACATCTAATTTAACTGCAAGCTGCTTTTTGTCTTTTGGAGGAACAAGAAAACCATTTTCACAATCTTTCACTACTTCAGGTATTCCACCAACATCACTACTTACAATGGGAAGCCCACAAGCCATTGCTTCTAAAATAGAGATAGGTATACCTTCAGTATAGGATGGCAGCACAAAAATATCTGCAGATTGGTAATATTCATGAACATTTACTGGTGATACTTTCCCGGTAAATATCACTGATTTTTCTAAATCCAATTCAAATACTTTCTTTTTAAGTTCATCATATTTAGGCCCTTCACCTATTATCATAAGCATTGAATTCTTATTTTTTTTATTTACATCATAAAATGCATTTATTAATTCAAAGATACCCTTGAATGTGTCTAAATATCCAACAAAAAGAAGTAATATGTCATTATCTTTAATTTTATGAATGTTGCGTAGGGATTCATTTTTAAATGGTTTAAATCTATCTGTATCCACGGCATTCCTTGAAATCATTATTTTGTTTTTAGAAATTCCTAAAGATATCATCTTTTTAGCCAGATCTCCACTTACAGCTATTGTTTTACTGCAATTATTCAAAGAAAATGCCAGTAATCTCTTAAAAAGAGGATGGTTTTCAAAATTGTTTATATCCATTCCATGGGCTGTAATAAAAACAGGTTTTCCAATGATTTTTGCTACAATAACTCCTATAAGTCCTGTTGGTATGGTAGAATGAGCATGGATAATTTCAATATCATATTTCCTGATTACAATGATTAAATTGAAAAACAGTGAAATGAGATAAGTTATAAGTCTGAAATTATCTTTTAAACCCTTAAAATGGACTAAAGCCCTAAATTCTCTTGGTTCTAACCATCTAAATCTGTGAACATGAATTCCATCCATTATTTCCTCATAAGGTATGTCTGGATTATGTTGAGTAACTACATGAACTTCAAATCCCCTTTTTACGAGCATTTTAGCCTCATCAAATACAAAAGAACCATAATAGTCTCCTTTGTACTTTGGAAACATCGTTGGAACCAAGCAAATTTTCATAATGCTACCTTTTTTAAGTATTTAGCCAAAAAATCCTGATTTTGCCTTCTAAGAGAAAGCCCACTTGTAGCTATTTATTAAACTGATCTTTTATATATAATCAACTTCCCAAACTGCTTAATTGGTTTATATGAAGTTAAATTTAGCTCTGGCCGGTTACAGAAATAATAATCTGCATTATTGATTTCTAATTCTTTGTTGTAAGCTATATTATCCTGTGAAGTTAAATTATAATCCGTTATTCCTCCATAGAACTTCTGATCGCCTTTAAATTCAGGCATAGGTCTTACATTGGTTTTCAAGTACCAACCGAAATAGGGCCATATATCTGAACATATTGTCTTATTCTTATAATCAGGGTCATAATTTATAAACCATTCACTTGCCGAAATTATTATTTCATTGGTAACTTTGTATTTCTGGCTGGCTTGGATTATAGATGGCAAATAAGAGGTAGTGGATAAAAGGATTAGTATAATTAGGCTTATAGCAAGAATAGATGGTATTACATTAAAATTTTTAATTTTAAATTTTAATCGGTTTGAAATTCCACTTAAACCTAATATTAAAAAGTATGCGACTGGAGGAGCCATTAAAACGAAATATCTATCTACCTTAATTGCAAAAACGCTGTGAAATATAAAAAATGCCATGAACCATGCGAAAAAGAGTATGTGCATATCCAGATCTTTTATTTTAAAGTTTTTAAGGAAATCATAAAGCAAATAAGCTAAAATAAAGAATAAAACTTCACTATAATATGCCGAAATATGACCAAAACTAAAAGCAAAAACCAATGCTAAAGCCACAAATAACACTAATTTCAATTTTGTATTTCTATTTCTAACATTTAATCCATTAAATAACATTTTTTTATCAAATGGCTCTCTTTTTAATTTTAAAATCATATAAATAAAAAAACCGGCTGCAATAATTAATACAGTTAAAATACTTTCTATTCCTATAAATAAATGAAGTTTTTCGATGAAGAAGAATAAATTAGGGTTATACGCGGCACTTTCTGAGGAAAGGGAGGTTGAAGTTGCTCCAAAGAAGGCCATAAATGGGTAGACCATGTTGCCAAATTTTTGGCCATAGAAAATAAAGACAGGAACCAATAACAAAAGAGATGTGAACATTCCACCAAGCATATTCTTGATATTTTTAATTTTATCTCTGTTTATCAAAATATAAAGACAAATAGGGAATATAATAAGTGCACTGTTATATCTGGTTAAAAAAGCCAGCATAGCAAATGGGAACGCTAAGTAAAAGAACCTTGAATCTCTTTTAACAGCTAAGATCAGGAAATAAAATGTCCAGATTGTAAAGGAAACGCTTGCAAGATCTGAAAATCCAAATCCCATAATAAAAAGGACTGTGGGGAAAGTAGCATATACCAAAGCGCCTAAAAAACTTTGAATTGTACTAAATTTGAGTTTTAACAGGAAATATAGTCCAATAACGCCAAAGATATACAATAATCCATCTAAAGCAAAAAGTGTAGTCGGAGATACATATCCCATTCTAAATGGAATAGAAGTTAAGAATGAAAGAAGGGGAGGCCTCATTAAATCTGAATAACCCATGTCCTGCCCGGCAAATACAAGGGCATTAGAAAGAAAATCACATGCATCTGAAATTGGCCCGGTTTCGATTTGAATTATTACTCTGTAATATGTGATTAAACTTATAACTACAATTAAAATAATTAAGGGGATGTAAGTGTTATATTTTTTCCAGATATCTCTTGATTTAGATAAATTGTCCATAGAAATCACTGCATAATTGTAGTATTGATTTATACTAACTTAAAATAAATTTCCTCATTCATCCTCGGAATCATAGCCGTTAAAACACACTGCTCAGTATTCTCAGCCCTATCAAGCATCCCTTTAGATAAATAACTAACCGCACCCTCTTTTTGACCCAGATTATCCACACCAGTCACTTTATCCATCACGTCTCCAACTTCTTTGCCCTTTAAAACTTCTTCAATTACAGAAGGCGGATATTCAAAACCCGAACTAACTCCGAGAGTTATCCTTTCTCCATCAAAAATAGCACACCACTGTAAATCAATATATCCAGTTAATGAATTCGGTGTTTCCATCAAACCAGACTCTATTCCTACACTTAAATCAAAATCATCAAAATATGCATTTTTAGCCCTATTTATGGCCCCTTTAATGGTTTCATCTATACCAAATGGTTGATGTGGTACTTCTGAATCAACATCGATCCCTACAATGTTAACTTCTTCATAAACCTTTTCCAGAACACTCCTAACTGCATTAATCTTCACTGGATTTTTTGATCCGACTGCAACCTTCATATTATCTGCCTTTTACAAAGCTTTAGAAGAATTTTTAAGAACTTTCCCATTTCTGTCTATTTCTCCATTCCTTATTCTTGTTGAAAGAATTGGTCTGCCATCATCTGCAAGCACCCAGTCAATTACAAAAATCTGGAGGGGATCCATTCCCTTTTTTTGCCTTATCTCATTAATTTTATCTGCAACAGGTTTCGTCTCTCTACTTACAACTATTGCATCTATTTTTGAATCATAAATCGTTGGGCCGTAGGGGTCTTCCAGTTTTTTAACTTCATATCTTGAATTGAATTTCTGCAGGAACTCTTCAAGCCGGGAAATTCTTTTTGCATAGGGGTCAATATTGCCTTTTTTCCCTCCAAATTCATCAGATGTAACTCCAATTAGCACATTATCACCTGTTTCAAACGCTTCATTCAGCAGTTTCTCATGCCCTTTGTGAAACCGGTCAAATGTGCCTCCAACAGCTACGTATTTCATTTATTTTACCTTTTTGTTTGTTTAAAATAATGGTGATTTGAAAATTTTTAGATATTTTATTATAACTTAAATCCAGATTATAAGTATATGTTGCGTGAGCAAAATGTGGTTATAAAGGATCCAAGAAAGGTTAATTTAAGGTTTGCATCCTGTTACCCCAACCTCTATAAAGCAGCGATGTCTTCACTTGGTTTTCATGTTATATATGATTTCCTGAATTCAAGGGAAGATGTATATTGCGAGCGGGTTGTTTATCCTTATGTTGAAAGTTTAGAGTCCAATACGAAACTTTCTGATTTTGATATTATCAGTTTTTCACTGCAATATGAGCAGGACTATTTCAATGTGCTCAGGATGCTAAATAAAGCAGGAATTGAAGTAATGAAAGAAGATAGAACCTCAGATGATCCTTTAATTATTGCTGGAGGGCCGTGCGCAAGCTCAAATCCTCTCCCAATGAGTAAATTCATTGACCTTTTCATTGTGGGGGAAGCAGAGGTAATTCTTGATGAAGTACTGGATACCTGTATAGAGCTTGACAACCCCAAAAAGGAAATTAATGCATTTTTAGATATAAAAGGAGTTTATATTCCAGATAACCCCGTAAAAATGGCTATAGTCAAAGAGATGGAAGATGCCTGGCATCCGGTAAGACAGGTCGTTTCAAAAACTGATGATAAACGTTTTATACCTGCATTTGGGGATGCATTTCTGCTTGGAGTTTCCAGAGGATGTACTCGGGGCTGTAGATTCTGTATGGCTGGCTGCATTTACAGACCCAGAAGAGAAGCTTCTTTAAAAAAATTATTTAAGATAGCTGAAAAAGGAAGAAAAGCCACAGGGTTAAATAAGATTGCTTTAATCGGAGCGGATGTTTCAGGGTACTCTAAAATAGAAGAATTATGTGAAGGACTTATGGAGAGAGGGTTTAAAGTTACAAGCCCATCACTCAGGATAGAGGCCATAACTTCAAATTTAATTGATATTTTAGGAAAAAGTGGACTTAAAACCATAACCATAGCTCCAGAATCTACATGGAGACTTAGAAATGTATTAAATAAACCAGTAACTGATGAACAGATTTTAAAGGTCATGAATATGGCATTTAAAAGGAAAATGAACGTTAAAATGTATTTTTTAGTGGGGTTACCTTTAGAGACAATGGATGATATTCAGGAAATGGCTGGCTATATAAAAACCCTCAGTAAGATGAGTGAAAGAAAAAATGCAGTTAGGATAAGCATAAATCCGTTTATTCCAAAGCCCCATACTCCATTTCAGTGGGAAGAATTTGATCTGGAGGATTTGAAGACAAAATATAATTACATAAATCAGAACCTTAAAAATGTGTCGCTAAAGCTTGAAGACTTAAAGGAGGCATATATTCAGCACATTTTATCAGTTGGAGATGCAAGAATTGGAGATTTAATTGAAAAAACCTATAAAAAGAAGTACAGGTTCAGGGAATGGGAAAAAGTAGATATTAAATGGAATTTAGATGATGAATTACCCTGGAAAAATATTGATGTGGGTGTTAAGCCAGAATTTTTAAAACGTGAATACCAGAAAGCCATGAAAGGCGAAATAACACCGTGGTGTGAAACTTTCGGGTGCTACAGGTGTGGTGCATGCGAATGATAATATTTTTTTGCGGTGGATTCATCTGGTTTGAGCAAAAGGCTGAGCTTTCACTTTAAGTAGTAATAGGTTTAACTATACAATAGAAAAAATGAGGGTAATAGATTATGTTTCAACCAGCAAAAAGATGCAAATCAATACAGCTTTCACAAATACGTAAAATGTTTGATCTAACACCTGAAAATGCAGTTAACCTCAGCCTTGGCGAACCAGATTTTGACACGCCAGAACATATTAGAAATGCTGTTAAAAAAGCTTTAGATGAAGGTTTCACTCACTATACTTCAAATAAAGGTATTCTTGAACTTAGAGAAGCTATATCCTGCAAACTATCTGATGAAAATAAAATAGAAGCTGATCCAGAGTCAATAATTGTAACTGTTGGAGCAAGTGAAGCGCTTCATATAAGTCTTCAATCATTAATAAATAGGGGAGATGAAGTTTTAATTCCTGATCCTGGATTTTTATCGTATGATCCATGTGTAAAGCTTGCAGAAGGTAAATCTGTACCTCTTAAACTTAAAGAAGATGATAAATTTCAAATGACTGCTCAAAACGTACTTGAAAAGATAAGCAGTAAAACTAAAGCAATAATTTTAAATTCTCCTTCAAACCCCACAGGCGCAGTCATGCAAAAAGAAGATATTAAGGGTATTGCTGAAATAGCAGAAGATAAAAATATATTTTTGATATCTGATGAGATTTATGAGAAAATAATCTATGAAGGAAAGCACCACAGTCCTGGAAGGTACACTGATAACACAATAACCATAAACGGCTTTTCCAAGACCTATGCAATGACAGGCTTTAGAATAGGGTATGTAGCTTCTAAACCAGAATTAAGCGAAGAAATGTTGAAGGTCCATCAATATAATACTGCATGTGCAAGTTCCTTATCTCAAATAGCAGCTCTTGAAGCATTAACCGGTCCGCAGAATTGTGTGGATGAAATGAGGAGCGAATTTAAAAGAAGGAGAGATTTTGTAGTTAAAAGATTGAATGAAATGGGAATTGAAATTAAAGCACCTGAAGGAGCATTTTATGTATTTCCCAGGGTTGATAATTCAGTTGAATTTGTTAATGAGGCCATTAAAAATGGTGTTGTAATTGTTGAGGGCAGTGGATTTGGAAAAGGCGGTGAAGGACACTTCAGAATATCATATGCTGCTTCATATGAAAAATTAGTTGAAGCTATGGATAGATTGGAAGCAGTTGACTTTTAATTTTTTGAGGTTTTAAAGTTGAATATTGAAAAGAGAAAGAAATTAGGTCGAAGGGCAGTTTTTGTAGCTATAATTGGAAATATAGGGCTTACCATATTTAATTTCACTGTTGGGATCTTATCGGGGAGTACGGCACTTGTTGCTGAAGCAGCGCACACCTTTTCTGACATTTTAACTTCAACAATAACGTTTGTTGGATTTAGAATTGGATTAAAGCCTCCAGACCGGCTCCATCCCTATGGGCATGGCCGGGCAGAGCCGCTTGTTGGAATTATAATTGTAGTTTTTCTTGGAATAATAGTTTATGAAATTTTTTTAGAGGTCTACCGAAAAATATTTTTAGAGGGACCTGTAACTCCTCCAGAAACTATAGCAGCAGTAATGGCACTTGCAGGAGTTTTTATAAACCTGATTATGACCAGGTATATCCTGAAAACTGGTAAAAAAATAAACAGCCCGGCTATAGTGGCAGATGCTCATCATCAAAAGGTGGATATATTTTCCTGTGCAGCCATTTTTGTGGGAGTAATAGGGGCACAGTTTGGATTTCCTATTTTAGATCCAATAGTAGCAATTTTTATAGCCCTGATGGTTTTAAAAACAGCTTTTGACATTGCAAAGGAGAATATAAACAATATAATGGGCACAGTTCCATCAAAGGAAGTACTTGAAAACATTACAAATTCAGCATTATCAGTTAGAGGCACTTTCGATGTTCATGACGTCCGGATAAATTATTTAGGGCCTTATGCATCAGTTGAACTTCATGTTACTGTGGCAGAGGATTTGAGTTTAAAAGAGGCGCATGAAATAGCACACAATGTTGAAGAAAAGATAATTAACGACGTTGATATTGTATCAATGGTTCTGGTCCATGTCTGCCCAAAAGATGAAGATTACTGTATAGATTAAAAATATTTTAACACTTAATAGTCATGGTGAACAGGATAAATAACTTATCTAATGATCCTAAATATTACACTATGCTTTCAGGGGAAGAATTTGTGAAAAACTACATCTTCAAGGATCGGGAAATCTTACTGGAAGATTTTAAAAAAAAAGCACGCTATGGGGAAATTAGCGATGAATTCCAGATAATTGCAGATTTTACTGAGTATTCTCCGTTACATGCAGGTCACAGGCACTGCATGATGAAGGCAAAAAAACAGGTTCCCGGTGGATTATTTGTTGCAGTGGTTCCAGGACCGTTTGAGCGAAGCGGCAGGGGACTTCCCTACATCATGACCCGAAAGGCAAGAGCAGATTCTGCAGTCGCTGTTGGGGCAGATATTGTTATTGAAGGCCCCCCTATGGGAATAATGGGTTCTGGACAGTATTCACTGTGTCTTGCAAAGATTTTTAAAGCAGTGGATGCAGATTATATTCCCAGGGGATATAAACCAGTTCCTGGCTTTCGAGAGATACTCCAGAGAATATCAGATGGAAGAGGAGTAGCTCCAAAACCCTATAAAATTGTTGATATGGATACAGGGGAAGTTCTAATTAGTGGAAAGCTTCATGAGGATAACTATGTTATTGTTTCTCTTTCAAAATCTTTGAAAAAAATCAATTTTGATTTCAAGGATAAATTCATATTTGTAGAGCGTATTGAAGGTGTAAGTGGCACTAAAATTAGAGAATCTGTTTTAAAAGGGAATTTTGAATCAGTAAGCAATATGCTGCCTCTGCAAACCATTGAGATTTTAAACAGGGAAATTGAAGCAGATAGAGCTCCACTTTATAGAGATGAAAAAGGCATAATTGAGCGTGCTAATCATGGACCTCTCGAATATTTAAAATCACTGGCCCTTTTAGATGATAGGACTGCCCGAAGTATTATTAAAGGTCGGCCCTTTAAAAGCATTGCTGAAGTTGAAAGATGCATTTTGCAGGGTTTCAGCAGACACTTTAAAAACAGGGTACTATCTTCACTGGAAGCAGGGATCAAAAAAGATGCATTATGGAAATATATAGATAAATATCCATCTGTTATTCGTGTATTAAATTATAAAGACAAAGAAACGCTTAAAAACTTTAAAAAGAGCATACCACATAGGAGGATAGAATTATGGCAGTAAAAGAAGGAGATTTTATAAGGCTTAACTACACTGGAAAGGTACAGGAAACAGGAGAAATTTTTGACACAACAAGTGAAGAAATTGCAGAAGAAGCAGGTCTTAAAACTGAAAATAAGGTTTTTGGTGCAATACCAATAGCCGTAGGAGTAGGCCATGTCTTGAAAGGTCTTGATAATGGCCTTGTTGGAATGGAAGTAGGTGAGAAGAAGACAGTTGAAGTTGCTCCAGAAGACGGTTTTGGTTTAAGAGACCCTAAGCTATTAAAGCTCATACCAATGCGTGAATTCCAGAAACAGAAGATGAAGCCTCAGGTAGGAATGACCATAACCATGGAAGGTCAGCCTGGTAAAATAAGGAGCATCAGTGGTGGAAGAGTAACAGTGGACTTTAACCATGAATTTGCAGGTAAAACACTTGTTTATGACGTTGAAGTTGAAAAAATAATCGAAGAAGACCTGGAAAAAGTCTATGGAATCATAGAACTCCAGTACCCTAACCCGAATATGAAACCAGAAGACCATGAAGTGAAAATAGAAGAGGATAAAGTGATGATATATCTTAGTGAAATGGCTAAATTCGATAATAAGGTTACCTATGCTAAATTCAGAATTGCAAGGGATATCTGGGACAATATGGGTATAAACAGAGTTGAATTTGTGGATGTCTTTGAAAAGAAAGCCAATACAGAAGAAAAAGAAGAAGCAGAAGAATAATTTTCTTCTTTTATTTAATTTTAATAGGCTATTAGAACTTCCTTCAGATGTTTACATGAAATATCTGCCCACTATGGTCAAAGAGACTTCAAATGAGATTTGTTAGGAAAAATCTAAAAGCATTTCTACAGAGCCCAAATTTTTGTATCCTTCATTTGATCAGTAAATTTGATGATTTGTATCAAATTTACAGATAATAGTAATAATATACTCCTTTTTTATTACTGGTTCGAAGAATTTCAGCCAAAAAGTAATAATAAGAAAGTAATAACAAGTATTATATATTAAAAGCATTAAAATCAATTTGAATCAAAAAAAGGAGGCTATCTAATTTGCACTTACCTGATGGACTTATACCTTTATGGCAGTCAGTAATTTACTGGATCTTAGCCATTATTGTACTGGCGTTATATCTATTTAAACTTTCTAAAAGCGAAGAAAAAGAGAAAATAACCATTAACACAGCGATTCTTGCTGCAGTAACAATCGCAGTGTCTTCGTTATCCATACCATCACCCTTTGGGGTTCCTCTACATCTTTTTGTAATACCTCTTGTGGTTATTCTGCTTGGTCCTCTAAGCGGTGTTGCAGTGGCTTTTCTATGTCTTGTTGTGCAGTTTTTCCTTTTAGGATTTGGAGGGATAACCACATTAGGAGCAAACACGCTATCTATTGGAGTTGCGCTAAGTTTTTCAACATATATATTCTATAAACTACTTTCAGGGCTTGATGAACGCATGAGTATTTTTTCAGGTACTTTAATGGGAATAGTAATTGCTGCTTTAGCTCAGGTTGTGATAATAATGGTAGCAGGAGCAGGAACTTTAGAAATGTTAATGGCAGCACTAATACCATTCTACCTGTTTATTGGTGTGATTGAAGGGGTCAGCAATGTATTTATAATTTCTTTTATATCTAAAGTGAAACCAGAACTTTTAAAAACAGAGAAAATATAAGTGATGAGTGATATGAAATTGAAAGCAGTATTATTATTAACAGTCTTGTTTGGACTTATAGGGTCTGTAAGTGCACATGGAATGCATATCACACCGGAATCAGATGAAATGATAGTTATTGCGGATGATTCAGGTGGAGCAACAGCTAAAAAAATAGCAGATCAGTTAGGATTAAATATCACTGTATACAACTTCAAATCCAGCCATGATGTCACACATGAACTTGAACATGCACTGCAAAACCCTGATAAAAGGATTCTTGCAGTAACTTATCAGGACACAGTCAACGATTTTCTATCCAAAAATCCCGGTGTATCCAGCAAGATACTGGTATCTTCAGCAAATGCAAATGACATTAAAAATGCTTTAATCCTTTTAAATACCACAAATTTACAGAATGAAAAAACAGAAGATCCACAGAATGAAAAAACAGGAGAATTTTTAACACCATTTTTGTCAGGTATTCTAATAGGAGCCATAGCAGGTCTTGCTGCTGGAGCATTCTGGATGAAAAGGAAAATTTCATAGAAACATTTTTTTGGTGGATAATAGCAGTCAATAAACATTTCTGTTCATTATCATATGTTGTATCATCTCACCAACATCCATAAAATACTTTTCAGGAGTAATTCCACGGCTTTCAAGTACTTTTTCATGATCAGGAGGCATGTGTGATAAACTTTTAGAGATTGCTGAAAGTAAAACAGCGACTTCAACAGGATCCAGATCCTGACGGATTGTTCCATCATCTATGCCTTTTTGAACAGAATTACAGAGAATTAAGAACCTTTCTTTACGTAATTTAAGTATCTCCATTGCACACTCGCTTACAAAAGGTATAGAAACATCTGCCTGGGTTTCAGTTCGTTTATTTTCACTGGCCAGGTTGAACCTTCCTGACTGGAAATAATTATAAATCTGGATATAATCTGGATATTGCCTGGTGAACTCATAATATGCCTTTCTAAATGCAACCACCCTGTCAATACCTTTATCCTCTTTTTCTACAGCTTCTCTAATCATAGAATTCAAAATTCTGGTGCCCCTAAGTACTATAGCAAAAAACAATGACTCTTTGTTTTGGAAGTATAAATACAAAGTTGCCTTGGATAACTCAACTTCCAGAGCTATGTCATTCATAGAAACATTATCATAACCTCTAAAAAAGAATAGTTTCTCTGCAGCATTGATAATATCATGTCGCCGCTTCTTTTTTTCTCTTTCTCTTCTTGCTACGATGGACATGCATTCACCTGACAAAATGAAGTTATATGGTATATATTCATTTTATTCTGTTATGATAATGTTTTGTTTTAAATATATCATATATATCATTAATAGTGACCTACATAAACATACTTATTATCAAAAAAATAACTTATTAAGCTTATCTTTAAAACAGGTTTTAGAAATTAAATGAATCTAAAATTTGGTTAAAAATAAAAAATAGTGGAATTAATCCACTTTTAAATGATGTATCTGGCTCTATTAACCTGCAGGGTTAATTAGGCCTCTTTCTCCACCAGGCATGAATTCTCGGAGTGCACCTTTGGCGATGGATTTTCTTGGCTTTTCAAAGTCGAATGCCAGGTTTTTATCAGCAAATGCTATTTTTATTAAAGGATTGACACAGAAAGCATCTCCCCTTGCAGCGTGAGGTGCCTGAGCTATTCCTGCATATTCTGGCTGGTGACCTACGTTCATTGCATAGTTAGGGTAGTTAGGGCCTCTTAACTCATGGATTAAACCTTCATCACTCCTTACTGAAAGTGAGTTTGAAGCTCCGCACTGATCCTGCAGGTCGTAACCATAGAATCCAAGTCTGCTGTGAACTTCTTTGTGGAGTATCTGGCTTAGATACCATCCATTAATTCCAGCGTTTGAGTTTCCAGTTGCAAATGCAGCTGAACATCCTGCTGCTGCAGAAGCTACTGCTGCTCTTTGTGATCCCCCAAAATGATCTTCTAAGAGTGTTGGAATTTCATACTGTTCCATTGCATAGAGTGTTACTTCAGTTGATATGTCTTTAACAACATTCATGTCTGCTTTTGCACCACATATCCCATATTTTTCTTCCACGTATTCTATACCATAGTATACGAAATCGTCAAGTATGTCATCAGTGTAAGCTGCTGTAGCGTACTGTGTGAATCCTACACCACCAGACATGTATGAACCAAGCCATATCTGGTCGTATATTGCTGCTGCAGCGGCGATAACTTCAAGCGTTATTTCTGCAGGGTCCTCTGATACTCTTGATGTTTGAACCATGTCTGCTAAAACTCCAAACGGGATTCCTCCAGGTTCGTTTGGCCCTCTTGCTCTTCTTGCTGGTAAAAAAGTCCCCATTTCAATTACATCTGCATGTTTTGCAGCGTATGAAAAGTCAGCTATTGCTGCTTCTCCAGCACATAGTTTGTATGCCGAAATAAAGCTCATCCCTATCTGCATTGCAGACCATCTTGACACTGTTCCACCATCACAGGTCCTTACAACCATTGTTGGAACTCTGCTTATCTGGTAGGTTTTTGCGCCGATGTAGCTTTTAAGCATTTCAGCCTGTTCTTCTGGGAATTCCTTGTTTATGTCAATAAGGAATCTTTTATCCAGTTCATCAGCAAGACTGTCGTCTCCTGTGAATATTTTAGCATAACAGTCGCCTACAAGACCTGGATGAACTTCTACCATGTGTTCTTGAACTACGGCCCCTCCAGGAAGTGCATGGTTTATTGTGTGCATGTACTCGTTTATTGTTTCTGGAGTTACTTCCACACCTAAACGCTTTTCAAGTACTGCGTGACCTGTATCCATACCCACGATAATTGTCCTTTTAATATCATCTGAAAGCTGCTGAATAGCACTGTTGTTACAGAAATGAAGATCATCTCCTTCTACATAGGTATCTGTTCCAGAAACTTTATATGCCATCAATTTTCTCTGACCTAAAGGAACCCCTATATCTGGATTATAAAATGGAAGCCCTCCTCTTTCTTCTACGAGCTTTTCAGCGTGTTCATTGAATTCTTTTTTACGAGGGGATTGTTCCCAACCTCCAAAGCAGTAGTAGTCAGTGTGCTGTTTGTCAGGGTCCTCATTAAATTTACTTTTTAAAGCTTTTAAAAATAACTTTTTATCTTTTTCCATTTTATTCACCTAATTTACGCTTTAAATCATTTTTGAAAACTTCTAATCCGAATCCACCATCTGTTCTTGCAGTATGAATTATTTCAACTACATCAATCGCTTCTTTATCATCACGCATGCTGATGTTGTCGCTTCTGTAGATTGTGGTTATTTCCTTGAGATGTTCTTCATCTAAAGCCTCACCCATGTTTACAGGCTCATCTAAAGGCCTTCCAACCTGATCCTTTATATAGGATATCTGGTCAGTTTCTTCGTTGTACACATATCTCTGGAGGGCGTCAAACATCAATCCGTTTTCATCCAGTCTTAATGAGTGTCCATGAACAGTTGCACCCCTTATACCTGTTTTTGCAGGGTCAAAGAGTTCAGTTTCAATCAATGTTTTTGATATTTTTTCTAAATCAAGTTCTCTGATTTCTATAACCTGTCTTCCAGATAATGTTCCAGTATCTACTCCTCTAAACCTCCACATATATGTTCTGGCCCTATCATAAGGCTGTGCAGGTGCATTGTACATTGAATCTGTAAACTGAACATATCTGGTTCTGTTACCTTCCTTTGCACCAGGAATAGGCTCTACAAGTTCTTTCATCATATCTTCTTCAAAATCCATCTCTTCAAGAGGAGGATGAACACTTTTATAACCTTCTCCAGGGTTTCTGTGACCTAAAATTTTAACTATATCTTCATCAGCAATTTCCCTGATTTTTTTAAGTTCAAAATCAGGATCCATATGATTCCTACGGTTTTGAGCAATTTTTGTTTCTCCAGGAGAGTATTGAGCTTTATAAGACATTTAATCACCTATTAATTTTACAGTTTCATGGGACTTTGCTTTTGGATCCACCATCCCTATGAGGCGAGGATCAATGTTTTCATCAAGTCCCAAACCTAATTTTAAATAATCTGAAACAGTAATATTTGTTTTTGTAAAAATACCCACAAAAACATCATATTCAAAGCTTAAAACATCATTTAATAGACTTTGCAATTTTTCAAGGAATGAATCAAGTTTTTCATACTTTACAGTTATTATTAATTCTCCAACTGATACGAAAAGTTCGAAATAATCTTCTTTTACTTTGATAACCTTTCTATCCTCATGATTAACTTGAATCCCTTTTGCAGGGCCGTATCCTACAATTTTAGGTATGGAATCTCCATTTACAAGAATTCTTAAAATTCCCTTAAATTCAATGACACCATTAAGTATTTTTGCAGTTGTTTCTGGCTTTAAACGTCTGTAAGGGAAAATTTTCACATCAACAGCTTTAATTTCTTTCATATTACTGCCCCAACATTATTTTTATACTTTATCCTTTATTTCTCTGGCTCCATCTGCAACGTACTTGATTGGTTCTTTGAAATAGTCTATGTCCCCATAAACTGTACCTACAAGTCCAGATGTAGCTTCTACTGAAAACATTTGAGTTCCAGCATCCAGACACATTGCTGCAGCAGAACACGGTACTGCAAAACCTTTACTGTGTCTTGTAACTACGTGGTTTCCGTGGAAAGTTCCAGGACCTCCACCACCATATATAGAGTGGGAGAAGAAACTCATACCTACACCTGTTCCTTCTACACGTCCGTAATCAACGCCAGGAAGGCTGGTTTCGTATTCCAGTATGTCATTGTAGTAAAGGATTGTGGAAGCAATTCCCTGAGCTGCTCTGGATGCACCAATATTAACTATTACAGATGCTATTAGTCCAGATGCAGCATAAGCATTCCATAAAGCCCAGTCATTAGGTTCGTATACTTTGTATCCTGAAGGCATGGTTTTCACTGCTTTAATAACTCCATCGTCTAAAGCTCTTTCAACCAGTGACGCGATTACAGTACCAACTGTTCCTTTTGCATTAGCTTTTACAAGATCAAATACCAGATTGTTAGCATTTAAACCCTGGTATGCCATTCCTAAAAGGTGGTATCTTTCAAAAGCACCTAAAGCATCCCCTGTTTCAAACATTGACGTGTGTTCTAAAATTGAAGATAAAGCTACCGCATTTAGAGTGTTTTTCTTTGTGATCGCAACAACATGGTTTGCCATTATGTTTCTAAGACCGTATCCAAGTCCTTCGAGCATTACTGGAGGTCCAAGAAGTGCTGTAATGTTTGCACCCATAAAGTCCACACTTTGAGGATAACGTCCTAAAACTGCTGTTTTAACTGCAGGTGCGTCAAATTTGTCCACGTCAAATGTGTCTATGATTGCTTGAATAACTGCTCCTCCAGCAACTAATGTTGAAACTGTGTAGTCTGCAGCCATTTTCATTCTCTGTGAGGGCATCTGCACCAGCATCTGGCTGCCGCCATTAATGAGTTTTATGTTGAAGTCGTCTTCTTCATCTACCTGAATCATTTTTCTAACTTTTTGGGATATCACATCCACATTTTCAACTAATGGTAATTTTAATTCCCTTCCAGGAACAAAATTTGATTTTCCACCGAAAGCTGCCTTTTCAAGGGCAGTTTCTATCCCTGATAAGTTAACAGCAACTGAACGTTTTACTTCATGCACTATCTTTTCGATTGTAGGATTTAACATGGGACTTACTGCTTCTAAAGGGATATTTTCTTCTAAAAGCTTTCCATTAACCCCATACAGGTCTATTTTGTCTTCATACGTTGGCATAACTATTACACCTCTTTATTTTTTCGACTGAAATGAAACGATATTCAAAATTTAAAAAGCTACAAGCAGCTTTTTAGAAAATATTTCAAAATTTCTACTGAGTAAACTAAATATTCTTTAGTTTTATGTTCTCTTGGAGGGAAAAACGGCTCAATATGAATTAATCGAAAATATATTATCCTGAAACATGCTGTAGCCTTGAAAAGAAGCTTTTAGCACTTTAAATACCAATTTCCTTTCCCTGTGCTGATAAAAATTTTTCCCAGCACTAACCTATAGTCACATAGTGACCATAGGTTATTTTATAATTACTGGTCATTTTAGTATATAAAGTTTGCATTTTCTTAGCATTACTAATAGCTGTTACATAACAGGCTTCGACATGTGGAGGAACTGGAGAGTAAATAATAAGTATAATATAATGCTCCATGTTGCAGATGCTGGGAAAACAGGACAAGATTTATATACTCCATGTGTACATACTACACATGTGTAGTTACTACACATTATCTAAAGTGAGGTGATACATTGAATAAAGAGATGATAATAATATTAGCTGTAGTAGTAGTTGGTGTTGTTTTGGTTTCAGCAGCTGTTATGGGACTTGGGAACCCAAAATCAACAATTACTGAAGATGAGGTTATTGCTGCTCAACAAGCCTGGTGTGATGCCCTGGTAAAAATTGGAAAAACCCATGAAGAAGGCGGAGATGCAAAAGCAGTTGCAGAACAGGTACTTACAGAGGCATATGATTATGATAAAGGTTCAGTGACTTTCAAACCCACACTTGCTTATGGGCCAAACACATTTAGAAACACAAAAGAAGGAGCATTATCTTATTTTGTTGGTGGTAATCCTAAATATCCAGAAGATAAAGGGTTTGCTTTAAAACCATGGGCAAAAGCAAGATTTGTAAACAGCGAGGGCGGTGTTCATATACATGATAACATAGCTGTTACCATGGGCCATGTGTATGTTACAGATAAAGACGGAAATGAAACAATGGTTGAAAAGAGCTGGGTGTTTAAAAAAGGTGCAGATGGAAAACTTAGAATAATAAACCACTTTTCTGCAATCCCATATAGTCCACCTAAATAATAAAGCTAAGTAAATTATTACACTCTTTTCTTTTTTTTGCAAGATAGAGTCGGAGATTTGATTATGACAGATGCATTGTTGAATGTAATGATATATTTAGTAAATAAGGCGGTATTTCAAGTAATTGGAAGAAATTCACGGACACTTTCCAGGTTGTCGGCCAGATATATTGTGGATTATTTTCATTCTCAAAATATGGTTGATAAAAATAATTTAACCGAAGAATCGGTAAAAAGAGTGTTCATTGAAGATTTAGGGCTTTGCGACGATTTAATTTATTCTGAAAATGATGGGCTGGCAGTTTTAGAGGTAAAAAATCCAGTACTGCGTGAAAGTATCGTGGCATTAAATAAAGAAAATATACCCATTACTGTTGCTCCATGTATTGTCTATGTTTACTTGATTAATGATATAGAGAACCACAAAGCATCATTTCAAAAAGTAGAATATGATAAGGAAAATAACAACACAACATGGATATTTAAATTAATGAGTTAACAACTGCTTATTTTATTATTTTGGGGTTTTAAAGCCCTGCTGGATTGAGGGATATTCCTATATTTTTGCATTCAAATTAGTTTGATCATAAGGTGCATTTTCTTAAGAGCAATATTTTTGTACTCTCAAAACATAACAATAATGTAGCGTAAAATACTATCTCCAGATATATCGAAAAACACAGGACTTCTTTTGAAGATAAATAATTAGCTACAAATCAAAAAGTAAAATCCATGATTCAGGACTTCCTTTACGCTTAAACACTATAAAAAGCTTGAAACTGTAAAATGGAGGTTAAATAAATGAAATTATTGAAAAAAATAGATTCATTATTTCCTGATGAAGGAGACGTGCCCCTGGAATTTGATTTTAAAACCCCAATCAATCAGACTGAATATCTTGTAAATGGCAAGTTGCACCAATGGGATGGTCCAGTGCAGCAGGTCCTCTCACCAGTATGTGTTAGGACATCATCAGGTCTTTCACAGAAAATCATTGGAAGCCACCCTCTTTTAACAGAAAAAGAGGCACTGATGGTTATAGACGCTGCAAGTGATGCATACGGCAATGGAATGGGGTCCTGGCCTTCAATGCATGTAGAGGAAAGAATTGAACACCTTGAAGAATTTACAAGACAGATGAAGGAAAGGAAGAGTGAGGTGGTAAATCTTTTGATGTGGGAAATAGGGAAGTCTTATCCTGATTCTGTAAGTGAATTTGATAGAACAGTAGATTATATACATGACACCATCGATGCACTTAAGAGTATGGACCGTGATTCATCAGGTTTTTTAATTAAAGATGGAATAATTGGACAGATACGCCGAGCTCCTCGAGGGGTTGTTCTCTGCATGGGGCCATCCAATTATCCTTTAAATGAAACATTCACCACAGCCATTCCTGCTCTTGTAATGGGGAACACAGTGGTACTCAAACTACCAAGACCTGGAAGTTTGATTTTTTATCCTCTCCTTGAAGCATTCTGTAAGTCTTTCCCAGAAGGAGTGGTCAACACGATCTATGGTGAGGGCCGAAAAATTATAAGCCCCCTCATATCTTCAGGTAAAATTGATTCTCTTGCCTATATTGGAACAAGCAAGGTAGCTAACGCATTAAAAAGACAGCACCCTAAACTTAACAGGCTGCACTGTTCTTTTGGACTGGATGCCAAGAACGCTGCCATTGTCTTAAAGGATGCAGACCTAGAACTAACCATTAAAGAATGTATTACCGGAGCACTGTCATACAATGGTCAGCGGTGCACTGCTTTGAAGATACTATTTGTCCACTCTAAAATTGTTGATCCATTTATTAAACAGCTTGCAGAAGCTATCAGTAAACTGGAAATTGGGATGCCATGGGAAAAAGATGTTTATATAACACCCATGCCAGATCCACAGAAAATAGAGTACCTCACAGAACTGGTGAATGATGCCAAGGCACATGGTGCAGAAGTAATTAATGAAGCAGGCGGCACTCAAAATGAAACATTTTTTTATCCCGCACTACTGTATCCAGTTAATCATGACATGAGACTGTATAGAGAGGAGCAGTTTGGTCCTGTAATCCCAGTCATTTCCTTTGATGACATTGAAGAGCCTGTACAATATATTGTTGAATCAAATTATGGGCTGCAGGCAAGTATTTTTGGAAAAGATACCCATGTAATTGCAAATCTCATAGATTCCCTGGTCAATCAGGTGGCCCGGGTTAATATCAACAGTCAATGCCAGCGCGGCCCGGATAGCTTTCCATTTACAGGTAGAAAGGATTCAGCAGAGGGAACCCTTTCTATTTCAGATGCTTTACGTGCATTTTCAGTAGAATCTATTGTAGCTGCAAAGGAAACAGATGCAAACAGGGCAATAATAAAAAAGATTGTAAGAGAGAACAAATCAACCTTTCTTTCCACAGATTTTATCCTTTAAAATAATTAGGTGTTGATCTTTTATTGTGCTGGAGTTTCTATATGGTGTAGATTCAACATTATTTAGTGGTATTAATAGGTAACAGACCATAAATAGACTAAAAAATTACTAACTTACTCCTACCATAACACCAAGTAACAAAAAGGATTAGCACCAAAAATGTTTATAAATAATGTCAATCATGACCAAAAAATATTTCAGCGGAGGAAAAGAATGAAATCCCTGGAAAAAATAGAAAAAACCTTAAAAAAATACAAACCTTCCTTAAAAAAAGAATTTAAGGTTAAAAGAATTGGTATTTTTGGTTCATATGTTAGAGGAGAAGAATCTAAAGAAAGTGATGTGGATATTCTGGTAGAGTTTTACGAATCTCCCGGATGGGAATTCTTTGATCTTAAGGAATATCTTGAAGAAATATTAGACAAAAAAGTAGATTTAGTCACAATTAAAGCTTTGAAGCCCCAATTAAAGGACAAAATCTTGAAAGAGGCTATTTTCCAATGAAAAGAACCTATAAAATGTATATCGAAGATATACTTGAATCTATGGATAAAATTGAACGTTACATCAGTGATCTAACTTATGAAACATTCAAGAAGAATGATCTGGTTGTAGATGCAGTTATAAGGAATCTTGAAATCATAGGAGAGGCATCTAAGAACATCCCTGAAAACATAAGGGGAAAATATCCGGATATTCCCTGGAAAAGAATGGTTGGACTCAGGAATATTGCAATTCATGAGTATTTTGGGGTTGATTTAACTATTATATGGAAGATTATAACCGAAAACCTGCCAAAAACACGATCTGAAATTGAATCAATGTTTAAAACTATAGAATAGCAAAATGAGAATATAAATTGATATCATAGACTTAATGCTACTTATAATGTTGAATTAGGGAAAGAAACCTTTTTGAACCAATTGAAGGTGAAAAATTCGATTTAATTTTGTTTAATATTAGCAATAGTTTATCCAATGCGGCGTGGTAAAGATGAGGAATCGATATAAATAATTACAGATAGCTACAATTAAGTGTTATGATCCAGTAATTTGCATTTATTTTTGATTATTTTAATTATAAAACTTCAATTACATAAAAATTGATTTACAGATTATAATTTGTAGAGTGGAAATATTTTCCATTGGTTTTTAGATAAAATCCAAACATTTAAGTGTTATTATGATAATCATAAAATGTGGTATTGATCTCTTATTGTGCTGGAGTTTCTATATGGTGTAGATTCAACATTATTTAGTGATAATAGGTAACAGACCATGAATAGACTAAAAAATTACTAACTTACTCCTACCTAACATCAAGTAACAAAAGGATTAATACCAATAATTGGCAGAGAAGACTGAAATGTTAACCGGAACGTCAATGGTCCTGAATAAGATCGCCCCTATTGAAGAAAATCCCCTGAAACTGGAAGACCGGCCTGTTCCCCAGCCCGGTTCAAAACAGATCCTGATAAAAGTATCGGCCTGTGGTATCTGTCACACCGAACTTGATGAGATTGAGGGAAGGCTCACACCCAGGCTACCGGTGGTTCCAGGACATGAAATTATTGGAACAGTGGTAAAATCAGGAGCAAATGTAGACAGGTTTAAACCGGGTGACCGTGTGGGAGTAGCCTGGATAAATTCAGCCTGCGGGAAATGCTATTTTTGCATGCGTGGAAATGAAAACCTGTGTGCAAAATTTAAAGCTACTGGCTGCGATGTGGATGGAGGGTACGGTGAATATACAGTTGTTTTAGAAGATTTTGCCTATAAGATTCCAGAAATATTCACAGATGTCCAGGCAGCCCCCCTTATGTGTGCAGGGGCAATAGGGTACAGGGCTTTAAAGTTAACAGACTTAAAAAACGGTGAAAACCTTGGGCTTTATGGATTTGGAGCTTCGGCACACATCGTTATTCAGATGGTTAAATACAGCTATCCGGATAGTAATGTTTTTGTCTTCACCAGAAACAGGAACGATCTGGCGGCTCGACTGGCAAAAAAGATGGGAGCAGACTGGATAGGAGTAACAGGAGATACTCCGCCAGAAAAATTGCACCGTGTAATTGATACCACTCCCGTAGGGATATCAGTACAGGAGGCTTTAAGAAATTTAGAGAAGGGAGGAAAACTGGTGATAAATCTGATTCGTAAGGAAACACCAATTCCAGAGTTAAATTATACAGAGCATTTATGGCATGAAAAGGAAATAAAGAGTGTAGCCAATATCACAAGGAATGATGTGGAAGAGTTTCTTTCTTTAGCCAGTGAGATTCCCATTATATCAAAAATTAGAGAATTTAAGCTGGAAGAGGCGAACCATGCTTTAAACTTATTAAAAAAGGGAAAATATAAAGGGGCTGGAGTTTTAAAAATATAATAAAACCTGGAAAACAATTCATTTTAAGCAGCAGTTATGGGTGGTGGGCTGATATTTAGTAGGCAAAACTGGCATACACTAAAAGTTAATGAGGTATTACAAACTCTAAAAACAGGATGCAATGGATTAAGTAAAGAGGAGGCTGAGCACCGGCTTGCTAAGTTCGGAAGGAATGAACTGGAAGAAAAAGGTGGGATATCACCTTTAATTTTATTATTGAAGCAATTTACAAGCTTCCTGGAGATTCTATTGATTGCTGCTGCTGCAGTTTCTTTAATAATGGGAGACTATGTGCAGGCCATTGTTATTGTTGCAGTTATCATTCTGGCAGGTGTCCTTGGCTTTATTCAGGAGTATCGGGCAGAAAAGGCAATGGAAGCTTTAAAAAAGATGGCTGCGCCCATAACATCTGTAATACGTGATAATGAAGAACAGGAGATACCTACAAGTGAAGTGGTAATAGGAGATGTCATTATACTTAGAACAGGGACCAGAATCCCTGCAGATGCACGGCTTATACATGCCATAAACTTACAGGTCGATGAATCACCACTTAGTGGTGAATCTGTCCCTGTGGAGAAGGCTATTGATGCTCTCCAGGTGGAGGAAGCACCAGTAGGTGATAGAAAAAATATGGTGTTTATGGGTACCAGTAATAGCTATGGCCGCGGAAAAGCAGTGGTAGTGGCTACAGGTATGGACACAGAATTTGGTATGATCGCAAGCATGCTTCAGGAAGCTGAGGAAAAGGAAACACCCCTGCAGATTAGCCTGAACAGAACAGAAAAGGAGATAGCAATATTAGCTCTTGCTATCGCCGTTGTGATAGCAATTTTTGGAGTTACCAGAGGATATGGAATTATTGAAATGTTCACATGGGGGGTAGCACTGGCAGTGGCAATTATACCGGAAGCTCTGTATGCAGTGATGACAATAACACTTGCTCGTGGCGTTCAGAGGATGGCAAAGCGAAATGCTCTTATAAGGAAGCTCAAGGCTGTGGAGACTCTGGGATGTGCCTCAATCATCTGCTCAGATAAAACAGGGACACTGACCAGAAATGAAATGACTGTACGTAAATTCTGGGTCAATGGCCAAACCATCGATGTTACTGGAGTGGGTTACAGGCCAGAAGGCGGATTTTATGTTAATGATAGTGTTCTGGATCCTCAAAATGATGTCCATCTTCAAACAATGTTAAGGATAGCTGTCCTGTGTAATGATGCCCATCTTATAGGTAATAATAGCTCATGGCGTGTCAGGGGAGACCCAACTGAAGGAGCGCTGGTAGTAGCCGCAGCTAAAGCAGACCTGTGGCAGGATGCACTCAATAGCCAATACCCCCGTGTGGATGAAATTCCATTCTCATCAGAAAGCAAGAGAATGACCACAATCCACAAATCACCTCGGGGTAAGATTGCTTACAGTAAAGGAGCTCCAGAAGTAATTTTAAATAGCTGCACCCATATATACTCCAATGGTCAAGAAAAAGAATTAACTGAGGATGATAGGACGGATATACTGGAGATAGCTCAGCAATGGGCAGGTACAGCACTAAGAGTGTTGGGCATGGCATACAAACCATTACCTGACTCTTCCTCTACCACAGATGCTGAGCATAAAATGGTTTTTGCTGGTCTTGGGGGGATGATTGATCCACCAAGAGAGGAGGTTAAGGAAGCCATTCAAACATGTGAAAATGCAGGTATAAAGCCTATCATGGCTACAGGAGACCATAAATTAACTGCGGTAGCTGTTTCCCGGGAGCTGGGTTTACTTAAAGAAGGTATAGCTCTTAGTGGTACAGAGCTGGATGAACTAAGTGATGATGAATTTGAAAAGACCGTGGAGCAGGTTGAAGTTTATGCCAGAGTATCACCATCTCACAAGATGAGAATTGTAGATGCATTTTCTAAGAAGGGATATGTGGTAGCTATGACCGGGGACGGTGTAAATGATGCACCTGCCCTAAAAAAAGCAGACATCGGAGTAGCCATGGGTATAACTGGTACAGACGTAAGTAAGGAAGCTGCAGATATGATACTTACTGACGATAACTTTGTCTCCATAGTTTCTGCTGTTGAAGAGGGTAGAAGTATTTTTGCTAATATAAGGAAATATCTTGTATACCTTCTAAGCGGCAATGCAGGAGGTGTAATAGCAATGTTAACAGCTCTCCTTGCTGGTCTGCCCCTACCCCTTACAGCAGTCCAGATCATATTTATAAACCTGCTTATGGACGGGTTACCTGCAACAGCATTGGGTGCAGAACCGCCAGAACAGGATTTTATGAACCAGCCGCCCCGTAACCCCAAAGAAGGCATATTCAATCGCCATGCACTATGGTATATATTTGCTGTGGGATTGTGGATTGGAGGAGCCACATTATTGGTGTTTATCTGGATGCTGGATAGTGGTGGTGAACTTCAAAGAGCCATGACAATGTTTTTTGCTACTATGATTTCGCTTAGATTATTCAATGCATTTAGCTGCCGTTCAGCAAGTAACTCTCTATTTAAACTGGGAATATTTACCAATAAATGGCTGATATACGCTTCAGCAAGTTCATTTTTACTGATGATAGCAGCAATTTATGTGCCATTTCTCCAGGTTGTCTTTGAAACAGTTCCCCTAACTCTTTCAGACTGGATGATAGTTATACCTGTTGCTTTGACTGTTTTCATTACTGTTGAAATTGCAAAATTCATCATACCATTACTTGAAAAAACACAGATCAAAAATCCAAATTGAGAGCTAAAGGATTTTTGATATCCTCCCAAATTTTCGTCTATAGATAAACTAAAAAATCAGTGATAAAATGGAAACTGAAGTGCGATTTGGGCCTGCAGGAAGACCCATAGGATACAAAGGTAAAACAGAAGAGGTATGTGATTATATAAAAGAGATAGGGCTGGATGCCTTTGAATATCAGGTTACATACGGCGTTAAAATCTCCAAACAATCGGCTTTGAAACTTAAAGATAATGCCGCCAAAAATAATGTTCTTATGTCTATACATGCTCCTTACTACATCAATTTATGCTCCCAGAAAGATGAAACTGTTAAAAAGTCAATAATGCGACTTGTCCAATCAGCCAGAGCTGCCCAGTGGTTGAATGCTTACAGAATAGTTTTTCATACAGGTTTTTATACCAGATATTCTCCAGAAGAAGCAATGGAAAAGTGTAAAAATGCTATTAGGGAGCTTTTAGAGAAATGTGAAAGTAATGAGATAAAGGATTATGTTTTTGCTCCTGAAACAACCGGTAAAAAATCACAGTTTGGAACCATTGATGAAATAATAGATATATGTCAATCGTTTGACAATTTCGAACCAACTGTGGACTTTGCACACATGTATGCAAGGTCTGGAGGGAGTATTAAATCAAAAGAAGATTATAAAATCATATTTGACAGAATTGAAACAGAATTAGGACTTTCAACTATTCATTCTCATTTTACAAAAATTGAGTATAATAATACTGGCGAGCGGAAGCACCACATACTTAGAGATGAAAATTATGGGCCTCCTTTAACTCCATTACTTGAATTGATCTTAGAAAATGGTTATAACATCACCATAATATGTGAAACTCCTCTTTTAGATATTGATGCAGTGAAAATGAAAAAAGAGTTTGAAGCTATCCTGAGTAATAGCACTGATTCATATATGATCTAATGCCAAAGTTTTTATTTATTATCCTACATACCTATAAAATAGAAATATACAAACATATAATTAAATTGCGATTTTTTCAAACAAAATTTATTTTACATGTCTCAGATACAAAGTCAACAAACACTACGTGTTTGTGGCATCAAAATTCAAAGAATTTTGACAGTGTTTGAGGGAAGCACATAATTAATGCTGGAAGGTGTATTGGTGAAATTTAACAATATAGTACATGATTCATATTTAATAGAGAAAAAAATACCACAAAGTACAGGCGGACCTAAAAAAGAGGCAAAAGTGGTGGTTTTACAATCAATAGGGTATCCTTTTTTATGCAATCTTATCGAAAATCCGAAAATAGAAATATTGGATAAGGAACTTTTTGAACTCTATGCAAGGGAACAGTGGGAAGGTTACACTGTAATTGAAGGATCTTTTCTCTTTGATCAAAAGTTACTGCCTGACTTTGCATTTAAAATTATTAAAGCACACCCTAATAATTCAAAGATTACTCCAAACACATCAATACTTTTAATGGAAGATGAGGAAGAGAAAGAAATTAAAAAAATTGAAAGCAGGCTCAAAATGGCCGACGTTATCGGACAGGAACGCGCCAAAACAAAATGTAAGATAATAATGAAATATCTAAAGGATCCTGATAAGTTCAAAGAATGGGCTCCCCGTAATGTTCTTTTTTATGGCCAGCCAGGAACAGGTAAAACAATGCTTGCTAAATCACTCACCAACGAGCTTAAAGTACCTTTATTCCTTGTAAAAGCAACAAGACTTATTGGTGAGCATGTTGGTGACGGTGCAAGGCAGATACACGAACTCTTTGAAACTGCTGCGCAATCAGCGCCGGCAGTGATATTTATAGATGAAATGGATGCTGTAGGGCTTGACAGAAAATATCAGTCACTTCGGGGTGATGTTTCAGAAGTGGTCAATGCACTGCTAACTGAAATGGATGGAATAGGTCAGAACCAAGGTATTGTGACAATTGGAGCAACTAATAATCCAGATCTTCTTGATTTTGCAATAAGAAGCCGCTTTGAAGAAGAGATAGAATTTGAAATTCCAAATAAAGAGCATAGAAAGGTAATGCTTGAAAATTACATAAAAACAATGCCTTTTAAAGTAGATATAAATATCGAAAGGCTGGCATCTGCAACCAAAGGACTTTCTGGAAGAGATATTAAAGAAAGAGTGTTGAAAACAGCACTTCACAAAGCAATTTCTGATGACAATTCCAAGTTAACATGGAAATACATAGAATATGCACTTAAACTGTATAAAAAGGAAAAAAACGAGCCCAAACATATGTTTGCATGATTAAGTGAAGTACCCCACGCCATGCATGGAGTTTCCAAAAGATTTCAAACATGAAATGTTTGAATGCCTTAACACTTTCAAAATATTTTGATTTTGCAGACTTCGTGTTCGGGGTCTTGAATGTAGAATTCAGATGTTAAAAATTTAAAAAGAAATAGAATAATATATATTAAGAGACAACTTATTTGAGTATTAATTTTGAGTGATATCATGCATGAAGTCATAATCTGTGAAAAGCCTAAATCATCAGAAAAAATAGCCCGAGCACTGTCAGAAAACACCATGAAAAGCAGCTATAAAAAAGTACCATATTACGAATTTGAAGAAAATGGGAAAAAAACTACAGTATTATCGGCAGTAGGTCATTTATACTCTCTTTCACCAGCCAGTTCCAGACAGGATAAAATTTTTGATGTAGAATGGGTCCCTCTTTATGAAAAGGATAAACAGAAAAAATACGTTAAAGGATATATAGATGCCATTAAAAAGCTTTCAAAAGGTGCTGATAGTTATATTCATGCTTGTGATTACGATATAGAAGGAACTTTGATAGGATATAACGCATTAAAATATGGGTGCGGTGAAGAAAGCATAAATAACACTAAAAGAATGAAATTTTCAACATTGACTAAAGAAGATATTCTTAAAGCTTATAAAAAACCAATTGACATCGATTTCAGGCAGGTTGATAGCGGTATTGCAAGGCATGTTCTTGATTTTCTTTTTGGAGTAAATATATCCAAATATCTAACAGATTCTGTAAGGGTAGCGACATCCAGATATGTTCAGCTTTCAGCAGGGCGAGTGCAAACTCCAACACTTTCTATACTTGTAGACAGGGAAAAAGAAATAAGGAAGTTTATACCAGTTCCTTACTGGATGATAAAAGCCGCTATTGAGGAAGATATAATAGCAGATCATAAGGCCGGGAAAATATTTGATAGATCTGATGCTGATGATATACTTTCTGAATGTAGAGGTGAAGACGCAGTTGTAACAGACGTTGTTTTAAGTGAAAGCAGAAGAGCACCTCCATTTCCATTTGATTTAGGGAGTCTTCAATCTGAAGCATACGGAGTGTTCGGATTCAGCCCTAAAAAGACCCAGCAAATAGCTCAAAACCTTTATACTGAAGGATATACCTCATACCCACGTACTTCCTCCCAGAAACTCCCAGAAAGTATTGGATATGCTAAGATACTTAAAAAATTAAGTAAAAGTGCGGCATTCAAAAAACATATTGATACGCTTAAAAAGCCTTTAAAACCTAATGAAGGTAAAAAAACAGACGAAGCACACCCTGCTATTCACCCAACAGGAACAATACCAGATAATCTGGATACTGACGAACAGAAATTATATGAACTTATAACTTTTAGGTTTATAGCAGTATTTGGTGAAGATGCCGTGAAATTAACCATGAAAACTAATTTAGACATTAATAAGCAGGAATTTAGTTTCAAAAGATATAGAATGGCTAAAATGGGATGGCTGGACCATTATCCATTTAGAAAAATTGAAAATGAAGTTTTCCCTGAAATTAAAAAAGGCGATATTTTAAAGGTTAAAGAAATCATTGAAGAAGAAAAAGAGACAAAACCTCCTGCAAGGTACAACCAGGCATCTCTTATACGTGAACTTGAAAAAAGAGGTCTTGGGACAAAATCCACCAGGGCAAATATAATTTCAATCCTTTTTGATAGAAAGTATATTGAAGGAACTAAAATAAAGGTTAATGAACTTGGTGAACATCTTATAGATACTTTAAGGGAATATTCAAATAAAATTACAAGCGAAGAGCTTACAAGGCAGTTTGAAATGGAACTTGAAGGTATAATGGATGATAAGATAACCAGAGATCAGGTTATTGAAGAAGCTAAGGTGGAGCTTACATCAATTCTTGATGATATTGAAAAAAACAAAAAAGAAATCGGTGAAAAGCTTTACGAAGCTTATCAGGAAAGTAGAATAGTTGGTGAATGTAAATGCGGCGGAAATCTGGTTATGAAATATTCGCCAAGAACAAAGGGCACGTTCGTTGGATGTTCTGCCTATCCGGAGTGTAAAATAACCTATCCCATCCCCCGCGGCAGCAATGTATTGAAAACAAAATGTGAAAAATGTGGTCTTCCCATGATTTCATTTGGAAAACCTCGCCAGAGAGCTTGTCTTGATCCAAAATGTGGAAGGGAAGGTAAAGAACCTTCAAATGAAGCTGTAGGGGTCTGTCCACAATGTGGTAATCAGTTAATTAAAAGAATGGGTAGATATGGTGAATTTATAGGTTGCAGTGGTTTTCCTAAATGCAGGTTTACAAAGTCCATTGAAGCGAAAGCCAACTGAAAATTACTTTTATTTTTGCAAGTTAAGTGTAAATTTACAGGGGATGATTTTTTGATTTTAATGGCTTTCAAAACCGAAAAACATATATTAACAATCGTTATATAACAATTGTAATATATTGATGCTGCTTTTAAAGCCACATGATTTAAACATTTGGAGGTAAAATATGAAGTTCAATACAAAATCAGTCCACTCTGGAAGAGAGCCGTGCCCTGCAACAGGTGCAATTTCAACCCCTATATGGCAGACTTCCACTTTTGTCTTTGATGACTACGGAAAGCCCAAAGAACATGATTACAGCAGAACAAGTAATCCTACAAGGAAAGCTTTAGAGGATGCTCTTGCAGAACTTGAAGGAGGTAGTGCAGGATTTGCATTTGCAAGCGGAATGGCGGCAATTACAACAATAATACATATCTTAAAAGCAGGAGACCACGTAATAGTTTGTGATGATTGCTATGGTGGAACTTACAGACTATTTTCGGAGATAATGACCAGATTTGGTCTTGAATTCACATTTTTAAGGCTTGACGATGAGGAAAAAATTTTAGATGCTGTAAAGCCTAACACAAAAATGATATGGATAGAAACTCCTTCTAATCCACTGCTTAATATTACAGACCTTGAAATGATCTCAAAAATTGCAAAAGAGCAGGACATACTTACAGTTGCAGATAACACCTTTTCAAGTCCGTATTTTTTAAAGCCAGTTGACTTTGGAATAGACATGGTAATGCACTCAACCACAAAATACTTGAATGGACATTCTGACGTTATTGGGGGAGCTGTAATAACTACAACTGATGAACTTGCTGAAAAAGTTCATTTTCAGTTAAATGGACTTGGAACAAATGCAGCGCCATTTGATTCATGGCTTGTTTTAAGAGGTATTAAAACACTACCACTTAGAATGGAAAAACATGCTGCAAACGCCATAGCTGTGGCTGAATATCTTCAGGATCATCCAAAAGTTAATGAAGTATTCTATCCCGGGCTTCCATCTCATAAAGGGCATGAAATTGCTAGAAAACAGATGAAAGGATTTGGAGGAGTTGTATCCTTTAAAACTGATTCCGATATAGGAGCATTTTTAGGAAATCTTAGTCTGTTTTCACTTGCAGAATCTCTTGGTGGAGCAGATTCGCTTGTTGAACATGCTGCAACCATGAGCCATGCTTCCATGGGTAAAGAAGGACGTAAAAACGCAGGAATAACTGATGATCTAATCAGGCTATCCATTGGACTTGAAGACAGCGATGATTTAATCGAAGATCTGGATAAAGCACTTTCAAATGCATGATTATTTCAAATAAGGAATAATTAAAGTATAACTTTTTAAATTTCCTGATTTACTTTTTTTAGATTTAATAAGATCAAAATAGTTATATGTTGCAATGATATAACAATTGTTAACCTTAAATGCAATTGATAAATAATGAAATTCATAAGTTTAATTTAAGTTTATATTGTAGACATTAATGAAAATATTACATCATTTGATTATTATATTCCTTAAAATGGAGGAATTCAATGGATTATGATTTGATAATTATAAGATACGGGGAAATTGGAGTTAAAAGCCCAAAAGTAAGGCGGAGATTTGAAAACAGGTTGATTTCAAACATTAAAAATAAACTTGACTGTAAAATAAAGATTAATCAGGGACGGATATTCTTATATCCTGAAAATTTTGAAGATGCAAGGGCTGCTTTAAGTAAAGTAATAGGTATAGTTTCTTACAGCCCGGCAGTTTCCACAAGAACAGATTTTGACAGTATAGAAGAAACATTAAACAAATACGTGAATAATCTAATTACTGAAGGATTATTCGATAAAACAAAATCATTTGCAGTACGTGGAAGAAGAGTAGGGACTCATGAATTTACAAGTCATGAAATGGCAGGATTCTGTGGTTCAGTGATTGTTAAAGCAACTGATGCACCTGTTGATTTAAGCAATCCTGATTTTGAATTCTTTGTAGAAGTAAGGGACGATAAAACCTATATTTTCCATGAAAAAATCACAGGATTAGGAGGGCTTCCTGTTGGAACTCAGGGAAAAGTAGTTGCTCTGGTATCTGGAGGTATTGATTCGCCAGTTGCAGCATTTATGATGCTTAAAAGGGGATGTGAGGTTATAGTTCTTCACTTTAATAATTATCCTTACACTGGAGGCTCAAATAGGAAGGTGCTTAAAATTGTGGATAAACTCAATGAATATTCTCCCTCAAAATTAAAATATTTTGAGGTAGGATATGGAGAATACCTCAAAAAATGCATTGAAGAAGCGCCTCCACGTTTAACATGTGTTCTATGTAAAAGTGGGATGTATAAAATCGCTGAAGAGCTTGCTAAAAAAGAGGAAGCTCTTTCAATTGTGGATGGAAGTAGTCTGGGACAGGTTGCCTCTCAAACTCTCCCAAATATACTTGCAACAAGATATGCAACACAGATGCCAGTATTAAGCCCTCTTATTGGACTTGATAAGACTGAAATTGAAGAAATTGGAAGGAAGGTTGGAACTTTTGATATTTCGATACTGCCTGCTGGAGGATGTACTGCTGTTCCAAGGTATCCTGAAACAAATGCAGATTTGAAACAGGTTTTAGAGGTTTTGGAAGACATTAATTTTGAGGAGGAAGTTAAAAAAGTTATATCCTCTATGGAATAACAAAATAAAATTTGTAATATGCACAAAAATGAACTGGAGGAGAACTTCATGAATGCACATGAAGTAATTTCAGGAATTCAAAAAGAAATGGTATTTCCAGAAGGGGCATGTGGAATATGCCATCTTGCACTTAAAAAACTTTCAGAAAGTGGGGGAAAGGCAGTTTCAAGAGAAATACCTGAGGGAATAGAAGCAGAAATAGTTGACAGTAAAGGTAAGATTTTAGGAGAGGGCACTGACATAGTATGGCCACCTGCTATTTTAAAAGCCCAGATAGATGCGGGAATAATCCCTGAAACGGTTTTAAATGAGTTAAATAATATTTTAACAAGTGATAGGGATAGGAAAAAAGTTTCTGCCATGTATGGATATGGAAGAGTGATTGCACCGGCAGGTACAGTGCTGAGCATGGTATGGAGCAAAGGCGGGCATGTTGAAATTAAAAGAGAAGGAATGGGTATAGCTGCATACCTCTATAACAGGGAAGGTAAACTGATTTCAGATGCAGTATCTGCTTTCTGTCCAGTATGTGCCATAAATATTGCAGCATCAAGAAATAAAAGACTGTTTAGTGTGGTTCAAAAAAAACATAAAGATGCGGTAAACACTGGAAAAATCAAATATGAAAGAGTTATTGAAAACATGGTTTACTGGGATAGAAGAAGGGTATTTGCAAGGATTATAGAAAATGGAAAAACTATAGGGGCAAATTTCGGATGTTGCACTTCTTACGCCACTATAAGGGCTGAGATAGCTGCCGGATTTGGGAATAAAGCCATGAATAGGGTCTTTAAAAACTACTGTGATATGTGTCCTCTAAAATGCTTCTGGCTTGATAAATCCATGGGTGCAATGGGGAATATAATTTTAAACAGGATGAAGGATGCAGGGCTAAGAGAGGATGTGCTGTTAGAAGATTATATAACAGTGCACTTATTTGACGGCGATAAAAAAGTTGCACAGGGCATAGGGTCTCTCTGCTCACTAAGTGCAACTGTAAATGCTTTTTTAAGGGGAGATGCAGTTAAAATTCTAAAACCTCCTGAAGCGCGTGGATTTCCATGCAAAAAATAGAAGAAAATTAATGTATAGGGCATAAATCATCGTATAACTTCTCAAATATCCCATTGAATTAAACATGACACTGGGCTGTAAAGAATAAAAAATTTTTAGATGAAAATTCTAACCCTACTAAGTTTACAACTCTCATTATACACAACACTTATAAGTAACGATTGTTATAATAACTATTGTTAAGCAGGAAATGGAGATATTAAAATGGAAATATTTTCAAAAATATCTGAAAAAGAAGTAACAAAAGCTATTGTAGAAGGATTTGCCAGTGAATTTGTAGAATACATCGAAAGTGATGTAATTATAGTTGGAGCAGGTCCAAGCGGACTTGTAGCAGCAAAAAAACTCGCAGAAAAAGGCGTTAAAACACTATTAATAGAAAGCAACAACTATCTGGGCGGCGGTTTCTGGATAGGTGGCTACTTAATGAACAAACTAACCGTAAGAGCCCCCGGTCAAAAAATACTTGATGAAATAGGAGTACCTTATGAAGAAGTAACGAAAGGACTATTCGTTGCAGACGGACCTCATGCATGTTCTAAGCTTATAGCAAGTGCAATGGATGCTGGGGCAAAAGTTATAAACATGACCCGGTTTGATGATGTTGTTTTACGCGATGACCATGTTAACGGTATCGTTATGAACTGGACACCAGTATCAGCGCTTCCAAGAGCAATAACCTGTGTTGATCCTGTTGCAATCGAGTCAAAAATCGTTGTAGATGCAACTGGACACGATGCAGTCGTCGTAAAGTCCCTGGAAGAACGTGGACTTGTAGATATTGAAGGATTCGGTTGCATGTGGGTTGAAAAGTCTGAAGATGCCATTGTTGAACACACCAAAGAGGTCTTCCCCGGACTGTTTGTAACTGGAATGTCTGTTGCAACAACCTATGGCCAGCCAAGGATGGGGCCTACCTTTGGAGGAATGCTTCTTTCTGGCGAAAAAGTTGCTGAATTAATTTTCGAGAAATTAAAAGGTAATGAGGATATTAAAGCTGGCGAAGCTGTGGTAGCCAGTAAATAATTAAACCATTATTTACATTTTACATCAATTTTTATTTTTGTTTATCATTAATATTTAAGATGGTTTTTATGGCAGCTGAAGTTATTGCAGTTTGTAAGAGTGAAAAAAAACAGACTAAAAAAGTCGATATTGGAGATGCATGTCTTAAAGAAAATTATGGCATCATTGGAGACGCTCATGGAGATTTCAATACACACAGACAGGTAAGTTTACTTGCAATTGAAAGCATCGATAAAATGAGGGATCTGGGCTTAAATGTGAACCCTGGAGACTTTGCAGAAAATTTAACCACTGCGGGAATTGATCTAACTATCCTACCCATAGGTACAAAGCTACTTGTTGGAGAGAAAGTCATTCTTGAGGTTACCCAGATAGGTAAAGAATGCCACACCCGCTGCGCAATTTACCATCAAGCAGGAGACTGTGTAATGCCAAAAGAAGGCATTTTTGCAAGGGTGATTAAAGGTGGGCCTGTAAAATCAGGGGATAAAATAGAATTAATATAAAAAAAGGAATGGTTATTCTTCCTCGCATGCACTGCATACATCTTTAAGTTTCGTCTTATTTTCCCTGTAATTATCAATTGCAGCGTGCAGCGCATCTGCAGCAAGGTTTGAACAGTGCATTTTAACTGGGGGAAGACCTTCAAGATTTTCTGCAACATCAGTTCTTGTAATTTTCATGGCATCATCAATGGTTTTTCCAATCGCCATTTCAGTAACCATACTGCTTGTTGCAATGGCCGCACCACAGCCAAATGTTTTAAATTTAATGTCTTCAATCACGTCGTCTTTCACTTTAATGTAAATAGTCATCAGATCTCCACATACAGGGTTTCCAACTGTCCCCACACCATCTGCATCTTCTATTTCCCCTACATTTCTGGGGTTTTGAAAGTGTTCCATTACTTTATCACTATACATATAAATCAACCTCTAATTATCTTTATTCCTTTGAAACTTCGCACCAAAGGGGTGAAAGCTTCCTTAAAGTTTCAACTGCTTCCTTAATGGATTTTATGGCATGATCCACATCTTCTTCTGTGTTTTCTTTTCCAAGTGTCAGGCGTAGCGATCCATGTGCATCCACTTCTTTAAGACCAATTGCCATTAGAACATGTGAAGGCTCTAATTTTTTTGAAGAACATGCAGAACCTGTTGAAGCAGCGATTCCTTTTGAATCAAGGTGTAATACCAGAGATTCACCTTCAATACCTGTAAACCTGAAGTTCACGTTATTTGGAAGTCTTTTTGTTTTGTGTCCATTTAAATAAGATTTTTCCACAGAGTTAAGTACTTCATCCATTAATCTGTCTCTTAAATTTGTTAAATATTTCGTATTATCCAGAAGATTTTCTTCTGCAAGCGCACATGCTTTACCCAGACCAACAATTCCAGAAACATTTTCTGTACCTGGCCTTATGCCTTTTTCATGTCCTCCACCATGAATAATGGGTTCTAACCTCACTCCTTTTCTAATATAAAGTGCACCTATTCCTTTTGGACCATAAAGTTTGTGTGCAGAAAGTGAAAGCATATCCACATTTAATTCTTTAACGTTTACAGGGATTTTACCAACTGTTTGAACAGCATCTGTATGAAAATAAATCTTCTTCTCCCTTGCTATTTTACCAATTTCTGCTACTGGCTGGATTGTTCCAATTTCGTTATTTGCGTGCATAATAGTGATTAAAATGGTTTTATCGGTTATTGCATCTTTTAGATCAGATACACGGACAATACCTTCCTCATAGACTGGAAGATAGGTAACTTCAAAACCGTTCTGTTCTAAATATTTACACGTTTCATCAACTGCAGGGTGTTCTATAGCGCTTGTTATTATATGATTTCCTTTATCTTTTAATCTGTAAGCTGTACCTTTAATTGCAATGTTATCAGATTCAGTACCCCCACTTGTAAAAATAATTTCTTCAGGCTTTGCCCCTATCAAAGATGCGACCTGTGCTCTTGCAGATTCCATTGCTTTTCTGGCATCTCTACCAAGCGAGTATAAAGTAGATGCATTTCCAAAAGAATCTACAAAGTATGGTTTCATTGCTTCAAATACCTGTGGATCAACTGGTGATGTAGCTGAATGATCCATATAAATCATTATTTCACCTCTTTACTTACTTAATTACTAATATGAAAATTAACTGTCTTAAATTTTTTTAATTTTCTCATTAATCTCGAGCTATCAGTGTACTTATATGGTCTGTTGTTATAATTCCAATGACCCTTCCTCCATCATCAACAACAGGAAGGGATGAAATATTGTACTCCTTCATTTTTTCAGCTGCAAGTTCTATCTGGTTATCAGGTCTGGTTATTATGACGTCCTTTGTCATTATATCCTCTAATTTAGTGCATTTTAAAGCAACAGCTTTTGATATGTCCCATGCAGTAACTATACCTATCAATTTATCGCTTTTTGTTACAACAGGTAAATGTGTAACATCTTCTTCAAGCATCAGCTTGGCTGCTTCATTTATACTGGATTCTTCGCCTATTTTGGCTACAAATGGTGTCATAACATCTCTAACAAGAATTTCAGAGAGAAACCCGCTTATGATGTAATTTAATTGTCCTGCCTCTAATAAAAAAGCATCGTGTCCATAGGGTGATTTTATCTCATGATAGCTTACATCCAGGTCATTTGCAGTTAATGCCATTACAACTTCTTCAGATTGTGATGGCGGGTAAAGCCAGTCAGAATCTACTGAAATAATCAGGAATTTTGCCTTCACATCTTTTAATCCTTCAATTAAAGATCCATTTTTTGTTAGGTCAAAATAATCCATGGCTTTTGTTATATAGAGGTAAGAATTTGCATCAAATCTTTTAACAAATGATTCTCCCTGGTAATGGAGGTAACTTTCCACCTGAAAATCCAGTGAAAAGTCAAATCCATATTTTTCTTTATCCTGGAGTCTTCTACCGAATTTTTGATACATTGATTCATAACTTAGATAGGTAATATGGCCTATCATTCTTGCAAGGCTTAATCCATCTTTAGGAATTTCATTAAAGTAGTAAGATCCTTTATTCCACTTTGGATCAGATATGATTGCCTGCCTACCTACTTCATTAAATGCAATTTGCTGTGGAGCAGAATGAGCTGCTGTAGCTATAGGAATAGCTAATTTAACCATATCTGGATAAGAAACGCACCACTGGAGTACCTGCATTCCTCCCATTGAACCCCCAATCACTGCAAAAAGCTGATAAATACCTAAATAATCTATTAACTTCTTCTGGGCTTTTACCATGTCAGAAATAGTAATAATTGGAAAATCCAATCCATACGGCTTTTCTGTTTCGGGGTTAATGGAAGAAGGGCCTGTTGAACCTTTACACCCTCCAATAACGTTGGAACAGATGATGAAGTATTTTTTCGTATCCAGACATTTTCCAGGACCTATTATAATATCCCACCAGCCTGGTTTTTTATCTCCTTCATGCCATCCTGCAGCGTGAGCATCTCCTGAAAGGGCATGGCAGACTAAAATAGCATTGCTTTTCTCCTTATTCAATCTACCATAGGTTTCGTATGCTACAATGGCATTTTTAAGCCTGCTACCTCCTTCCAATATTAAATCGTCAGGAAGATTGTAATGCTGCGTTTTAACAAGTCCGGCGGATTCTTTTTTCATTTTCATTCACTGATATCAATACTGGAAAGTGCCTGATCAATATCTGCAATTATATCTTCAACATTTTCAATTCCAATGGATAACCGGATAAAATCCTGTGTTACTCCTGTTGTTTCCTGTTCTTTTGGAGTTAGCTGCTGGTGAGTTGTTGAAGCCGGGTGTATTACTAAACTTTTGGAATCTCCAATATTTGCAAGGTGTGAGAGGAGTTTCACGTTTTCAATGAACTGTTTTCCAGCTTCTAATCCTCCTTTAATACCGAATCCTATAAGTGCACCATAACCATCTTTTAAATATTTAGAAGCGATCTTGTGGGAGGGGTCATCTTCAAATCCAGGATAGTTAACCCAGTTTACAGCAGGATGTTCTTTAAGGAATTTTGCAACTTCAAATGCGTTTTTGGAATGCTGTTTTACTCTTAAATCCAGTGTTTCAAGCCCCTGTAAGAATAAGAAACCATTAAAAGGGCTTAAAGCCGCCCCGATATCACGCAAAAGTCTTACTCTTGCCCTGATAATATAGGCAATGTTTCCAAGCCCTGGAAAGTCTCCAAATACGTCCCAGTAAACTAATCCATGATAACTGGGGTCTGGTTCTGTGTATTGTGGGAATTTACCGTTACTCCAATCAAATCTACCAGCGTCAACTATTACGCCTCCAATAGAGGTACCGTGTCCACCAATGAATTTGGTTGCAGATAGGACTGTTATGTCTGCCCCCTGTTCAAGAGGTTTTACAAGCCCTATTCCGGTGGTATTATCAACAATAAATGGAATTCCATTTTCATGAGCTATTTCAGCAATTCCCTCGTAATCAGGCACATCTAATTTTGGGTTTCCTATTGATTCAGCAAAAATTGCCTTAGTTTTGTCGGTGATTGCATCTTCAAATGCTTTTAAATCGGTTGATTCTACAAAATTTACTTTTCTGCCTAATTCCGGGAATGTGTAGTTGAAAAGCTGATATGTTCCACCATACAAATTGTTGGCTGAAACTATTTCATCTCCAGGTAAACTAAGATTTAGAAGTGAGAATGTGGTGGCTGCTTGCCCTGAACCTACTGCTAATGCAGCATTACCCCCTTCTATTGCTGCTATTCTTTTTTCAAATACGTCGTTAGTTGGGTTCATTATCCTTGTGTATATGTTTCCAAATTCCTTTAAAGCAAAAAGATTTGCTGCATGCTCAGTATCATTAAAAACATAGGACGATGTCTGATAAATTGGCACCGCCCTTGCCCCGGTTGCAGGATCAGGTTCTTCCTGTCCTATGTGTAATCCCAATGTGCTTAAACCAAATTTCTTTTTTTCTTCTGTCATTTAATTCCTCCAAATTCAAATTAATTATTGGCTTTTTTTAGTGGTTAGAGATCTATGATTCCAATTTTTGTATAATATAACAATCGTTATATTTAATTCCTATCTTCTTCTTATTTAAAGTTTACCTATGATTTTTGGTTAAGCATTGTTGTATCATTAACTCTCATATGTAAAAATAGATTTAGGAGAAGTTACAAAATAGATTACAATATGAGCAAAGTATTTATATAACAATCGTTAATTTAGTAACTAACAATATAAATACATTATGCCGGGATGACCGAGTGGCTAGGTGCATGGCTGCAGACCATGATACTTGGGTTCAAATCCCAATCCCGGCCTCCATATATTAAATAATCTCTAAAAATGTTATATTCAAAATCAAATACTTTTTTAATCTTATTATATAATTACTAATTATCTAATTAAGAATATTTCAATCAAATTTTTGAGTTTGAGGCATTATAATGAAAATATACAACACCATGACCCGTAAAAAAGAAGAATTTAAGCCTATAAACGAAAACAGGATAAAAATGTTTGTATGCGGGCCAACAGTTTATGATAAGTCACATATAGGGCATGGGAGAACTTATATAGCTTTTGATGTTATAGCAAGATACCTCAAGTATAAAGGATGCAGCGTTTTTTACCTGCAAAATATTACAGATATTGACGATAAAATAATTAAAAGAGCAAATGAACTCAAAGTACCGCCATTAAAGCTTGCTAAAGAATTTGAAGAGCTCTACTTTCACGATATGGAGGTACTGGGAGTAAACAGTGTCAATTACTATGCCCGGGCAATGGAACATCTAAATGAAATCATCGACCAGATTCAAAGATTAATAGATAAAAATTTTGCTTACGAAACTCCAACAGGAGTTTATTTTGATGAATCTCGTTTTGAAGACTTTGGAAATCTTTCAAAGAGAAATATTGAAGAGCTGGATGTTCATAGAATTAGCCCGGATCCTACCAAAAGACATCCGGGGGATTTCGCACTCTGGAAAAAGAGAAGTGATGACCCTGCCTGGGATTCTCCATGGGGCCGGGGGAGACCTGGCTGGCATATTGAAGACACTGCAATATCTGAAACTTATTTTGGAGGCCAGTTTGATATTCATGGAGGAGGACTGGACTTAATATTCCCTCATCATGAGGCTGAAATCGCTCAAATGGAATCTGCAACAGGTAAAAAACCAATGGTAAAATACTGGATGCACACTGGCTTTTTAAATGTCAGCGGAGAGAAAATGTCCAAATCCCTTGGAAACTTCATCACCATTGAAGAGCTGCTGAGGGAATATGACCCCCAGGTCTTTAGATACTTCGTTCTTTCTACCCATTACAGGAGTCCCATTGATTTTAGTAGTGAAGCACTTCATCAGTCCCAAAATAGCTTAAAAAGAATTCATAAACTGATGGAAACTATAGATGAGATTTTAGAGACGGATATGGATGAAAAAAGCGAAAATGACGTGAAATACATTAAACTATTAGAAAATACCAAAAAAGAATTCCTGAAAGCAATGGACAACGATTTTAATACACCTGTTGCGCTTTCAGTACTTTTTAATTTTATAAGAGATATAAATAAAGGGATTAATGAAGAAGACATCTCCAAAAACATATTTAAAGAAATAAAAAATTTACTTAACGAACTTGGAAATATCTTAGGGCTTAATTTTTCAGTTGAATCAACTGAAAGCTATTTACAGGAGGAGCTTGTTAACATTCTTGTTGATGTAAGGGAAAAGCTCCGTGAAAATAAAAATTATGAACTTGCAGATGAAATAAGAAGCAGATTACGCGATGTGGGCATTAACTTAGAGGATAAATAAAAATAACCTCTTAAATGCAGTAATCCATGTATATCTCTCTTTTTGATCCCATGCAGGCATCACAACTTGAAGGAATCTTATCCTTTTCTTTATGCAGCTGGCATACAATTTCTTCTGCTTTAACATTTTTACATATTTCACAGATTCTTCTGATTATATCGGTTTGATTTAGATCCTGATCCATTAAGTCCCTTGCAAAAATCCTGATCATATTCTGAGTATGGTCATCGAATTTAATTCCATGCCCCCTTTTATCACTTATATACTGTGAAACTGCTGGCTGAGTTATATCCAGCAATTCAGAAATTTGTTTTTGTTTCATACCTAATCTTAGTAATTCCTTTGCTAATTCAGCCCTTATACTTGGAATTACATACCATACAACTATTTCACATGGCGGCCTCATTTTATCACTCTCGTTATAATTTTAAAATTTAATTGATTATCTTTTAATGAATAAATTAAATGTAATATTAATCAATAACTCCTGTTATAGTATTGTTTTCATTCTGTGAAGTTAGATTTTAGCTCCTAATAATGTACTTAATGATTTTAAAGTTAATTTGCAGGTTAAATCTGGTCGTGTTTCATATACCTGCACCTTCTGAAAATATTTCTTCAATTTCAGACTTTCTTTTAAATAATTCACTCGATCTGGTAGTTGTAGCCAATCCAAGAGCCCTGATCTGATTTTCCATCTCATCCTGGCGCTCTAAAATGAGTTTAATAACTTCGGCAATAGGGTCTGGCAATTGCCCGTGATCCAGATCTATAGCGCACTTACGCTCTTCTTTAACATTTCTTCCAGGAATTCCAACTATTGTGGATCCTTTGGGCGCTGATCTTAAAACCACTGAACCTGCACCGATTTTAGAGCAGTCCCCTATTTCAATATTACCTATTAGTTTAGCTCCAGAACCAATTACAACTCCACTTCCAATTGTTGGATGCCTTTTTTTCCGCTCAAGGCTTGTTCCACCAAGCACCACTCCCTGATAGATCAGCACATCATCGCCTATTATTGCAGTTTCTCCAACTACAACACCCATCCCATGGTCAATGAAAACTCTTCTTCCAATTTTTGCCCCCGGGTGTATTTCAATACCTGTTAGGAGGCGGGCTAAGGCAGATATAAACCTGCCGGTGAATAAATGACCATGAATCCAGAACCAATTAGCTATTCTGTAAAACCATATAGCATGGAGTCCAGGATAGGTGAGAATTATCTCTAATTTGCTTCTTGCAGCTGGATCTCTTAAAAGAACCATTTCTATATCTTCACGTATCCTTTCAAACATGATCGGGCCTCCAAAATATATTTAATGCGTTTGCATTAAATATATTTTCTTTTATATCCGTGGGATTTTTTCATTGTATGGTTTATATATCTCTTCAAATACCCATTCCACACTTAAATATCTTTCTCCAGTATCTGGAAGTATCACAACTATCCTTTTACCCTCATTTTCTTCCCTTTTTGCAAGTTCAAGAGCGGCAAATGTTGCAGCACCTGATGAAATACCTGCAAGTATTCCTTCTTCTCTTGCAAGTCGAAGTAATGCATGTCCAGCATCTTCATCTTTAACCTGGATGATTTCATCAATCAGGTCAGTTCTAAGAACTTCCGGGACAAATCCTGCACCTATACCCTGAATTTTATGAGGCCCTTTGGCTCCTCCAGATAATACTGGAGAAGTTGCAGGTTCAACCGCAACTGCCTTGAAATCAGGATTTCTTGTCTTTATTACCTCAGCAACCCCGGTGAGTGTTCCCCCAGTCCCTATACCAGAAACCAGAAAGTCCACTTCACCGTCTGTATCTCTCCAGATTTCTTCTGCAGTGGTTTCTCTGTGTATTTTTGGGTTTGCAGGGTTTTTAAATTGCTGTGGCAGTACTGCATTTGGAATTTCTTTTGCAAGCTCTTCTGCCTTTGCTACTGCACCAGGCATACCATTTGCACCCGGTGTTAGAACTATTTCTGCACCAAATGTTGCTAAAAGCTTTCTCCTTTCTACAGACATTGTGTCAGGCATGGTTAGTATTAGCTTGTAACCTTTAGCTGCAGCCACAAATGCCAGTGCAATTCCGGTGTTTCCGCTTGTAGGCTCAATTAAAACAGAGTCATCATTTAAAGCTCCGGCTTCTTCTGCAGCTTCAATCATAGAAACTCCAATTCTGTCCTTCACGCTCCCTAAAGGATTGAAAGATTCAAGTTTTGCTACAATATCTGCATTTACTCCTTCTGTAATTCTGTTTAGCCTTACAAGTGGAGTATTACCTATTAATTCAGTTGTATCGTTTGCAATTCCTCTTCTTAATTCAGGTATTTTTACCATTTTTTCACCTTAGTATATTATCTCTATATTTTCTATTGTTTTTTTCTGTATTTATAACTATAGTTATATAACAATTGTTATATTTTTACTTATATACTTTGCTTATTTAAAATATTTAAGTACTTCTATTTTAAATCAAAAAATTAAAGATACATTAATAGCACATGTAAATATTAAAAAAGAAAATTTATAATGGTTCATCTTCATTTCTGCCCTCGCTTTCCTGCATCAATGCATAAACTTTCTTTAACGCATCATCAATCAGCATAGGTATAATTATAGGCTGAATTCCATGTGCAATGAGTTTATCTGCAGCTCCAGGACCTATATGGCTAACAAGTACTGCTTCAACATCTAAAATCAATTCTATTGTATCTGCAGTTGTACTTTCACCTGTAGGATTGCATGAAGGAACATTTTCACGACGCTCCAGAAATTCATAAGTGCCATCGTCTTTAATTTCAACGACTAAAAACTGCCGGGCTTTACCAAAATGCTGATTTACAAATTTTCCATCGCTACTTGCAACTGCTACTTTAATTGATATAAAAACCACCTTTAACTCTTTATAATATATACTATCAGTATAAAAAGAATTTTTATTAACCGCTGCTTATATTTACTTTCCATGTTCTAAAAACTCATCATGTTTCTTTTTTGCATTATCTATTGCCTTTTCAATATCCTCTTCAACATTCCTTGATATTTTACCATGACCTGGAAGCATTAAATCAATCTTCATTGTGTTTAGTCTTGCAAGAGAATTTATATACTCACTGTAGCTACCGGAAGTAGATATGTTTGAGATAATACCCTTTGCAAAAACTGTATCTCCACTGATTAAAACTTTTTTACGAGGTTCATAGATACATATAGAACCAGAAGTGTGTCCTGGAGTATGGAGTACCTTTAAAAACCAGTTTCCAAGGTCTATAATGTTGGTATTTTCCATCCAGAGATGTACATGGTATCCTTTAGGGTCATGACCGTGTGCACGGCATAGAAGGACCTCATCATCAGCAGATATTATTTTAGTGGCAGCATAGCGGTGAGTTAATATTGAAACCTTTTGCTGGAGATATATATTTGCTCCAAAGTGATCCACGTGCTCATGGGTATTGATTATCATGTTTAACTGGTTTGTTTTTATCCCTATTTTTTCGAGATCTTTTTTAAGTATTCCAAACTTTTGATTTATTCCTGAATCAATTAAAACATTCATTTTGTCCCCTAAAATAAGGTAAGAGGTACAGCCAGGCTTACCTGTCCTAATCATGTACAGACCAGGCATTGTTTCATCGTACATTCAAATATCACCTTAAATTAGAAGTTTAATACATCTAAATCAATAAACCATTTTCTGATTTCAATTCATGTAGTTTTAGTAAAATTAAAGAATTTTAAAGCTTTTTGGTGCTAATAACATAAAATAAGATGATAAAAAAAGAAGCTGGGGGGTTGATTTTTAAAATCAACCTTTATACATATTTTTAACTTTTATACAGCTCCTTCCCCTCTTTCACCAGTTCTTATTCTTACAACGTCTTCTACTGGTGATATGAATATTTTACCATCCCCAATATCTCCAGTTTTCGCTGTTTTAACGATGGTTTGAATAACTTTTTCAGCATCTTCGTCTTTAACGATGATTTCCAGTCTTGTTTTTGGTAAAAGATCTATTCTGTAGTCACGCCCTCTGTAACTTTCTGTTATTCCAAGCTGTCTTCCGCGTCCTTTTACTTCAGTAACCGTTAACCCGTGGCATTCAATTTCTTCAAGAGCTGTTTTAACACTTTCTAACTTTTCTGGTCTAATTATGGCAATTATTTCTTTCATAATAATCACATCCCATAATTTTTATTTATGTTCTTTCTTCTTCAGGGTATGCTGAGAGATTGTGTTCTGCTAAATCCAATCCCATTTTTTCTTCCTCTTCTGAGACTCTTATACCGCCTGTGAAGAAACCAACTACTTTTCCTAAGATTAATCCAAATCCTAATCCATAAGCAATGACTACTACGACTGCGATTATCTGATTTATAAGGTTTACATCACCAGTTCCTCCTAAAGCTGTCATACCAAAGACACCTGCAAGAACTGCTCCAAGTACTCCTGCAGTTCCGTGAACAGAAACTACACCACACACATCGTCAATTCCCCATTTTTCCATTAATTTGAAGACTAATGGCACCTGTATACCTGCTAAAATACCGATTATAAGAGCACCTATGGGGCTTACTATATTTGTACCCGCACAGATAGCAACTAATCCTGCAACTAAACCGTTAGGTGTAAATAGAACATCTTTCTTTGATGCTAATAGTGCACCTAAACCTCCTCCTGCCATGGAAAGTGTTGTAGTAGCAGCCACAAGGCCGGATATTTCATTTAATGCCAGTGAACTACCTACATTAAAACCATACCATCCTACTGCCAGTATAAATGCACCAGACATGGCCATTGGTATGCTGTGACCAGGCATTGGAATTGGCTTACCATTTACAAATCTACCGATCCTTGGTCCAAGTGCTATTATCAATCCAAGTGCCAGGAATCCTCCAAGGGCGTGGACGTTAAGACTACCTGCATAATCAGTGAATGGAATTATTTCTGCACCCCATGGTCCAAGATAGACAAATAATGGGTACAAAAGACCTGTTGTTATGGCTGATGCTATAATATATGATTTAAGTTTCATTCTTTCTGCAACACCGCCAGATGCTATGGTAGCTGCTGTTGCTGCAAATACCAGTCCAAAGAACCATCCGGCTAGTTCAATTCCATTATTTTCAATGAAAGTCGCTGTTCCAAATATTCGACCCCACCATTCGATAAATGAACCTATGTCCAATGACGTTGTTAAAATATATCCTACAAATAGCCAGGATACACCACCAATAAGCCAGTCTGCAACGTTTTTCATCATAACGTTGTTCACATTTTTTTTCCTCACCTGTCCGCTTTCAAGCATCAAGAATCCCCATTGCATCATGAATACAAGGGCACCGAACACTACTAAAAAGAAGACATCACTAGCATTTGCAATAACAGTTAAACCATCCACAATATTGGGTATAGTAGTTACGTCTTTAAAAATTTCTGCTGTAACCATTTAGTAACCTCCTTTTTTTGTAAATATTAATAAAAATTGTTTATTTAAAAAGCTTTAATCAAAGTTTAATAGATGTTTTGAAATTTTGTTTAAGTTTAATACCTGCTTAGCTCGCCTTCAGATTATCTCCCTCCCTCGGATATCGGTAACCTACTTCCGATATAAGGAAATTGATTTTGATCCTTTATAAATCTTTTGGTTAAGACTTTTCAAGATCGGCTTTTCCATACCAAAATCGAATATATTCCATATAGCAAACCCTAATATTATTAAGTAAGCATTATAATACCAAAAATAGTAAAAAGCCAAAATATATAAGGAATTAATACAGTTATACGAATTTATTATTAAGTTTAGATAAAATGAATCTGGCACTAGCTATGGAAGAAAATATAACTCCTTTAAACTCTCTTGTTGACCAAATTGTAGATGAAATGATCGAAAAAAATTGAAATTAGATATGAACGATCTGTAAATAAATCTGATTTTATTATAACTAAGCCCAATTAAAGAAGCAATTTAGGAGAAATCAGAGGAAATTTAGCTAAAGCAGAAAAAGAAACTTTTGTATGCTCTCCATAGATAACATACCTTGTATATGAATTTAAAGAATTTAATAAGAATATATTGTTGTTTCAAAAAAGTAGTTTTTACTAAAATGTTCCTACCATTTATTAAAATCAGAGGAACTAATCAATTTTAAAGAATTATTCTCGAAAAGATGGATAGTATCTTCTTTATTAAACAAAATCTGCATTTTTAACTCTGCTTGATCTTTTTCAGGTAAATATTTAATAAATTTGTTTTTCACAAATTTTTCTGTTTTATCAAGCATAAATTTTTCTAATTCTTTTTCACCTAAAATATCTTTAATATTAATAGCTATATGTTCAATATCACTCATTTTTAAGCTTTTTTTGAATTTAAAGGAAGTATAATAGGGAGTATCTCGAATAAAGTATATATCATGATAAATCTTGAAAATTGAGGATATTAAAGCATTAACTTTATGGCCTGCAAAAGTATAGATAAAAACTTTGCTCTCGGTTAGAGAAAATTCAACAGGCATAGTACCTTTTTTAAAACCTGATTTCATGGCTTTATTTTCAAGTTTTTTAACTATATCCCGACTGAACTCATCAAAATCTTTTAAAATCTCTTTATCATAATTTGAAAGCAAAACATCATAGATTTTTCTGGTTAATAAATAATCCATGACTCCTCCTTCAGTATACCAGTCCGGGACATTTCCTTTTTTTGTTTTTTTAACTTTCAGTCTGAATTTATCATGATCAATTTTATCCACTGCCCAGACTTCTCCACATAAAACAAAATTAGAGCCTTCTTTCAAGAAATTAACAACAAAGAAAGAATCCAGGCTGCCAATGGTTCTAAGCCCTTCTTGAACTGTAAATTCATAGCTGGGCCAAAATACACTGTAAAACTCTAAAAAATTTCGTTTTCCAAATTCTTTTTCAAAATTATAACCAAGGCTAAGATAAGGACCCTTTTCCTCTATAAACTCTTTTTCAACCAAATCTTTTATAAAATCCTTATATTCCTCTTTTTGGATATTAGAAAATACATAGGAATTTTTAAGAATAAAAAAGAGATTTTTTTTCTTTATTCTCCCATATTCAAAAATTGTACTTAATATTTGATGAAAATAGATGTCCTTTGGCTTTTCGGGAATTTTAATATTCTCTAACTTTTTTTCTCCAGCTAAAGAGATTTCAGCAAGGGATTTAATGACTTCCTTCTCATCGTCACAAAGAATTATTGTCCTTTGGACTTTGGATCTTCTACCGCTTCTTCCAACCTTTTGTAGAAAAGAACTAACATTTGAAGGCGGATTTTTCTGCAAAACAATATCTATATTTCCTATATCAATTCCAAGCTCTAAAGTACTGGTACTTATCATTAAACCATTTTTAAATTGTTTAAATTTTTCTTCACTCTCTTCCCTTGAATCCTTATGAATTGAAGAGTGATGAATGAAAATATTTTTGATTTTCAAATGTTTTTTAAATAAATTATGGTATTTTTCAGCTTCTTTGCGGGAATGCACGAAAAATAATATCTTTTTATCTAAATACTTGCTTATTACTTGATATATTTTAGGATCATCCCCATAAATCACTTTATATTGAAATTTCCTTTCACTTTTATCGGTTACAATTTCTGCATTTTCGTTGAATGTCAACCAATTTAAAACGGTTTCTGGATTGCCAACTGTGGCTGATAATCCGATCTTAGAAATATTATTATTAGAATATTCTTTAATTCTACTGTTTACAATGGAATTAAGCTGTATTCCTCTATCTGAATCTGCAAAATAGTGGATTTCATCTACTATTACATACTTTAAATTTTTAAAAATAGCATTTTTTGTGTCATTTGATTTATTCATTAAAATAACTTCTAATGATTCAGGAGTTATTAAAAGGATATCTGCAGGTTTTTTAATGAACGATGCCTTATTTGATGAAGGAACGTCACCATGCCATTTCATCACGCTAAGATCAAATTGATCTGACCAAAATTCAATTCTTTGATGCATATCATTAATAAGAGCTTTAAGGGGAGATACATAAAGCACGCTCATAGGTTTTAGGCTATTTTTGAGAATATCATCAAAAATAGGGATGAAAACAGATTCAGTTTTGCCTGAAGCAGTTGGAGCAATAACCAGAATGTCTTTTTGTTCTCTAAAGTGAGGTATAGTGGCTTTTTGGATAGGAGTTAAATCCTTCCATTTCAGGCGATTGACTATAAATCTCTGTAGCCTGGAATCCAATGTATTGAAAACATGGGTTATTTTACCACTCTTCTTCTATTTCTCTTTCTTCAAATAGCTTTAAAATGGAATCTTCTGAATTCAATTCGCCCGGATTTTGCTGAACAGTATCTAAAACGCTTAAAAAGGTCCTTACAAATTCTCTGGGGGTTGTTTTACCTCCAGTTAAAAGGGCATTATTTTCATGTATATCCACTATTTCATCAATGAGGGAATCAATTTTAGAATTAGCGTCCCAATCATAGACTTCTGCATGCATCTCTACTATTTTAGCCCCTAATTCTTTTAATTCTTCTTTTTTAAGTCCTTCAAGCCTCATTATGGGCTTTCTTAAGTCTTTATGATCTGTATCCAAAGCATCCTTTATCCGGTCATATAATGCTTGATAGGATGGGATTCCTTTCTTTGAATCTTCAAAGAATTCACTTGTACCTGCAAAAACAAAGAGCGTGCTTTCAAAATTCCCTAAATTACATTCATCATATATATAACGGATATAATCGTATGCACTGTCTCTTAACTTCGTTGTATGTAGAGATCTAATGTATTCAACCTCATCTATTAAAATTACAAGTCCACTGTATCCTAAAGATTTCAAAAAAGCAGATAATGCCTCTAAAAATGTGAATGCATTTTCTTTGGTTACATCACCTTTAACTCCAAATTTCCTTTTCATTGTAAATGGAATATTGGAATCTCCTCTTAGCCATGCTTGCGCATAATGGGCAGTTTCAGTATCCCCTGAAGATGCAGCACTATTATAGTTTTCTATAGCAATTGCAAAGGAATTAGCATATTTTCGCGCTGCTTCCAGATCTTGAGTCATATTTTCACGTACAATGCTGTTTTGTCTTAATGGATCCATTGTTTCTTCCATTGCAACCATTTTAAGTCCAGTAAGCCATCTTTCGATAATATGTTCCAGTGACGTCCCTGTTTTACATTTTAAAGTCTTAACTATGTTTTTATATACTTCTTCAAATCTATTGAAGGGAATATCTCTGGTTATGGTTATTTTAGATACTACAAAGTTCTCATTAAAGGCCATCTCTTCGATTACTTTGAGTAAAAATGATTTACCTCCACCATAATCACCTTCAAGAAATTTTGTTGCAGCTTTGCCATTTTCTATTTTTTCAAATAAACGTTTGATTTCTTGAATTTCCAGTTCTCTTCCAACGCATATTTGGGAAGTTCCCTTTGGTGGTACATTTCCTTCCTTTAAAGCCTGAATAATGTCTTCATAGTCCAATTTGATACCCCTAACCTAATTTTATATATCCAAATCTATGTGAATTACCTCTTGGGCCATATAATTTGACTAAATTATCCGGATTTCTTGAAGGGCTGTGTTCAAAGCCCAATTTCCAGATATTTTCAGCGTAATATTCCTCAATATCTTCATAACTTTTAGAAATACCATACGAGTTGACTAATTTATGTAAAAGCTTAATAAATCTCTTTATTTCGATTTGATTGGACGCTTCCGTGTTTTTAATTAATTCATACAGGCCTTTAATTGAATTATTTAAAAATTCATCCATTGTAAATGACATTTTTTCAAAATAGCCAGGAAAAGTTTTACTGGAATTCATTCTTTTGATTATAAAATTAAAATCTTCTTCTGAAATTTCTCTAAACTCCGATTTAAAATAGCCAGATGAATTTTTTTTGTTTTTTATGAATTTAAGGTCACTTGCAACATTTTTTGCAGGTAGTGGTTGGGTGAAATACTTTATTCCTTTTAATTTAATCTTTCTTTTGGATTTATCAAATCCTAAAAGAGAATTATCATCATCAAATGAGTTTTCTACTAATCCATAACCAATAAAAGAAAGTAATCGTGTTTTTCCAACTAAAAGGGGCATAAAAAATAATATTTTATCACTTGATTTAACTGATCTTATGGTTTTTGCTCTGGGACTTTTGGCGCCTAAAATCTTATTCTTGCTTATATTACCTAAATATTTCTCATCTATCCTGTAAATCCAGTATTTCGAACTTTCTTCAGCTTCCATTAATTTTCGCTGCTTAATAGGAACCCCACCATCCATTTTTAAAGTGGAACACTTACTTTTTTAATAAGAGTCTATAAGCTGGAAATAAATATGGTAATGAATAGAAATATCTCAATGGATTTCATTAATAAACTTTTTCTTTATGATCTTTATAGAAACTAATAAATTATTGTAAAACTATCAAAAAATTAGATGATGTAAATGAGTTATTTAGTATGTAATAATTGCAACGGTTATTATAAGTTGCAGAAAGGGGAATCACCAGAGGATTTTGAAGGTTGTGAGTGTGGTGGAAAATTAGAACATTATGAAACATTGTATACATTTGTAGATAAATATTATGATTTAAATTATTCTGGATTAGAAAAAGAAAATCTACAGCTTAAAAGGGAAAATGAACAATTAAGGGAAACTTACAATCAACTGAATGATGATTATCTTAAACAGGCCAATGAAAACCATAACTTAAAAATAGTTAATTTTGATTTTGAAAGTGAAAATCTGAAATTAAAAGAATTTCAGGATAAATTAAAAGAAATTAATAAAGAGATTGAAGAAGAAAATTCCAGTTTAAAGGATAGCATCAGTTCAATTAAAGACAAATATTCAAGATTAGAAAGAAAAAACTCTGAATTGAGTGAAGAATTATTTAAAAGTAAAGAAATTAATAATGAGAATTTAAAATTAAAAGAGTCTTATGATTCCATAAAACTCGAATATAATAATTTAAATGATAATTATTCCAAATTAAATGAAGAATTAAATGGATTAAAAAAGCAAAACAAAAGATTGGAAGATAATAAAAAAGAATTAAGCCATACATATACTGAATTAGAGGATTTAAAGAAACATAATGAAGAGTTACTAAGTAAAAATTTCAAATTAAATGAAAAGTTTTCTAAATTAGAAAAAGAGAATTTTAAATTGGAAAACGATAATTCTAAGCTAAATACTGATTTTAACGAATTAAAGGAAAGTTTTTCGAAAATAGAAAAAGAGAACCATGAATTAAAGGAATTAGAAGATAAAACTGATAATTTTAAATTAAAAACGAAGTATAATGAATTAAACAATGCTTATTATAAATTAAAAGTTGAACATTCCAATTTAAAGGAAAAATATTCTGCATTGAATAATGAAAATAAAATAAATAACTCTTTTAGAGGTGTAAAATTAGAATTTTCTAATAAAGAGGAGGGAATATTAAAAACCCATATTCTTTGTGAAGATTGTGGTAAGAAATTGCCCCTATCTCAGTTTTATAAGACCAAATCAAAGGATAGAGGTTATACAACAAGGTGTAAAAGCTGTACCCGTAAAAGAAATGCGGTAAATGGACTAATAGAACTGAGTAAGTATATAGAGTTAAATATTCCTTTTTCAAAGGATGAGCTTAAAAATGTAGTTAAAGAACCATTTTCAACCTTTGAAAATTATATCTGGGTTCTATTAGAGCTTGATATTTTAAATTACATGGAAGATGAGAACAAATATGTTTTAAAATCAGATGATAGGTTGAAAAGTTTCTGTGGGACTTATGGGATTTCTCTGGCTTAAAGTTTAAAAAGAGAATGTGAGCATTTTAATTCTTTTAATGTTTCAAATAATTCGGTAAATAAAGTATTTTAAGGGGTACGTGTTCTTTCAACATTTTTTCACTTTCTTCTATAATTTTTAACTCATTCCTGCTTAAATCTTTGTTATCGACCGTAATAAGTCTGGGAGAGTCATAATCTTTAACTAAACTCCATACTATCCCATTTGCAACAATTTCAATATCATTAACCTGATTAATCGCTTCAACTCCAATAATTGGCTGTATGCATACAATTAAATTTTTCAACTGGTTAATGGAGGTTTCACCATGGTCCTTGAAATTAAAAGATTTCATCTTCTTTAAATGAATATCAATACACTGTTGCACTCTCCTTACATAAACATGCAATATTTTAGCTTGCGGATGATTTTTTAAAGCGTTTATTTCTAATTTTCTCTTTTTGTTTTTAAGTTCTTTTTCAATGATTTCAATTGTATAGTAGTGATGAGTTTCTACAGGATATTTATCAAAAAAGAATTTACAGGAGTTGTGATGATGATCATTCATGTCACAAAGCCCTATAATCACGCCAGTGTCACAAAAAAATCCGCATTCCATTGCATCACTTGAATTAATGTTATTTTAGATTAGAAGTTTCATCGGGCTTCAATTTCTTCATATAACTCTCTAATGGTGGGTGAATCAGCAGGTAACTGTTTTATTAAGGTTAAAAGTTCTTTGTTCAATTCATTAATTGTTGGAATTAAACCCTCGCTCTCAAATTGTTCGTGAAGTTCATCTAAATCTTTATTTAGTTTTTTCTTGTAAAATTGCACCCTATTTTTGTGTTTTATTTTCTCCTGTTCTACTAACTTTCTATCGCCGTGTAAAGTTTCTATATAAGGAGTTAAAATAGCGAAAATATCTTTGTATATTCTGAAAAGACTATCAACTTTAATAGTTATTTGGGAAATACTTTGATTGTTATTTAATTTTATGCTTAAAAATTCGATTAAGTCTGTAAATTTCCTGAAAATTTCTAAAATATCTTCATCTTCGATATGCTCTAATGAAAAATAATAGTTTGATATAATACCTGAAATATTACGATCTTTTCTCCCAAAAAGGTTCATTTGGAGGTTTCCTCCCATTAGATCATCTTTAATTTCTTCAAACCAATTATTTAATTCTCTATTGGTTAAATAAAAGTCACGATATTCATTGGGAGTTATTTCACCATAAATCCATTCAAAAAAGGCTTTCCTATCCCTAACAAAATACTGGCTTAACTTCAAAAGACAATTATTTATCATTTGTGTTACTTCTTCAGGTAAATTAACCTGTTCCTGTGTTAATTGAGATAAATTAAAGTCCGCACCAAATGATGTTTTTAAATAGTCCTCTACAGTGCTTGAATAAAATCCATGCCTGTAATATCCCCACACAAAATCTTCTATAATGACACCATTCTGTTCTAAATCTTTTGAAACAAGTATAATTAGTTTATTAAGCCTTGTAGTTTGAATATATCTTTGTTCTTTTTTACTAAAGACATTTTGGGATTCATTGATAATATAGGCCGTTAAGTCATCATTATTTATTGCATATCCCATTCAATTACCTCATATGCTTTTTGATATTAAAATCAATATATTAGGTAATACTATTGTATATTTTATTAATGGTTTAAAATTTTCTTTTCTTTTATTAACTTTAAATAAAGGCCATTTATAAAATTTGTGATAATCCTAATCGTTAACATAATTTATGATGTTTAAAAATAATGAATGTAGTGATTCTATTTTTATTATGATTCCAATTTCCTGCTTCTTTTAATCAATTTTAATAAAATGATAAAACGAATTCTTAAAAAAGGTCTGTAAAGCCAGATAAATAAGGGCAGAGGCTTCAATAAAGGGACATTTATGTATTTAGATAAAAGTTAGACATTTCTCTACCTATAATTAATTCCACTAATTCCACAATTTATCCACAATTTATCCACTTATTCCACAATCAGGAAAATGTATAATACCTGGATTTTGTTTCACCCTTCGCTGTAAATATTCCTTTCTGAACCAGTTGCTTAAGATCAATTAAGGCCGTATTTGAACTAATTTCTGGATTAAGTTCTCTATATTCTTTATTTGTAATTTTACCATATTCAATTAGATAATTAATGGCTTTACGCTGTCTTTCATTTAATGTATTTAATATTTCATCACTAATTTTGTATTTTCTAAGTGTAACAACAACATTCCCTGACTTGATAGAATCCATATTCCAGTTGATGTGGTCCCTATTGACGCTGTTCGAGAGGAGATTAGAGAGCAGGTTTTAAGGGAGGCTATTCCTGTATAACGGGTTTAGATGCTATTGATTCTGTAGAGTTATTTTCCGTCCTTTTTTCTGTATTCATAAAATTTTAATAGATATAACTATAAAAAATATTAAACGATAACATGGAAGAAAAGAAAGAAGTGCAATATGAAATTGAAGATGTAAAAAGAAAAATACTTCCTATTTTAAAGCACTATGGGGTTAAAAAAGCCGGATTATTTGGATCAATAGTTCGAGGAGAGCTGCGAGAAGACAGTGATATTGATATTCTTGTTGAAATTGAAAAAGACATCAGTCTACTGGATTTTGTTGAGTTTAAACTTGAAATTGAGGAAAAACTGGGAAGAAAAGTCGATCTGGTGGAATACAGTGCAATTAAACCTCTTTTAAAGAACATAATACTTAGGGAACAGGTGGCAATTCTTTGAAGAAAGATGCAAGAGTTTACATTGAAGATATACTGGAAGGTATTCTAAAAATAGAAGAATATACAGACAATGTCACAAAAGACGAATTTTATAAGAATACGTTGATCCAGGATGCTGTTTTTAGAAGCTAGCGAAAACTTGTTTTCGCTGCGCCGAAAATTAATAATTTTCGAGCGATTAGAGATCATAGGAGAGGCGGTTAAGAACATTCCACAAGAAATAAAGGATAAATATGTGGAAATACCATGGAAACAGATTGCAGGGATGAGAGACATTCTCATACACCAATATTCTAGTGTTAAGCTGGAAAGAGTCTGGATTGTGGTAAAAAGAGATATTCCTGATTTAAAAGGTAAGATAGTTAATTTGAAAGAGAATATTGAAGAATAACTTCTCTAGTTCAACAGTTTTTCGCTGTGGAGAAAATAAATCAGATATTACATTCTAAAACGCCGATAAAACTTTCATACGCCTTATTTTATCCATTAAATACGTTTCTAAAAAGATTTGATCCCTATTCACACCAAATTACTTCTTTTTCTACACACGGCCGTAAATAAGGACTTAAAGATTTTTGCGTAACTAAATCAACTTTTCTACCGAAAAGGTTCTCTAAATAATCAATCAAACTCATGAAATCATGCAATGTGGGTTCTTCAAACTCTACAAGAATATCCCTCAAAAAATCTCTCAAAAATCCTGCGGATTTTTGGAGTGCAAAAACTTTGTTTTCTGCTATTCGATTTTTTGGGGGCGTGCAATAAATTGAAAAAATATAAGATTTAACATATTGAGGGAAATGGAAGAATGAACTATGAGATAACGACATTTATTGGACATAGGATCAAAGGAAAATTATTCAAAATCATTAATTTGAATTTAGAAAGCAAAAAACAGATCTAAATTTAAAGAGGATAAAATGAGCAAATCATTAAAAGACAGATTCCGAGGCTGTTTAATTGGACTTGCAGTGGGTGATGCATTAGGCGTTCCAATCGAATTTATGCATCCAGGGACATTTGAACCTGTAACTGATTTTAGAAGCGGGGGACCTCATGGTTTAGAAGCTGGAGAATGGAGCGATGACACATCACTGACTTTATGTCTTGCTGAAAGCTTAATAGAGAAAAAAGAATTCGATCCAGCTGATCAGTTAGAAAGATACAGGCGCTGGTACCGCGAAGGACATTTAAGCATCACTGGGAGTTGCTTTGATATTGGAAACACAACCAGAGAAGCTATACATAAATTTGAAGAAACTGGTAAACATTATTGTGGCCAAAAAGATGAATATTCATGTGGTAACGGATCATTAATGCGATTAGCTCCAGTCCCAATGTTTTATTATCGGGATCCGATAAAAGCAATTGAAAAATCCGGCGACAGCTCAAGAACAACCCATGGACACCAGAAGGTAATCGATGCCTGTAAATACATGGGTGGAATAATCTGTGGAGCAGTTAATGGGGTTTCAAAGGAAGAACTGCTTTCAAAGAGATATTCTCCAGTTGAAGGCTATTTTGATGAAAATCCATTAGATCCAGAGATTGATGAAGTGGCTTCAGGTTCATTTAAAGATAGAGAGCCTCCAGAGATTCGTGGAAGAGGATATGTGGTTAAAAGTTTAGAAGCGGCTCTCTGGGCTTTTTATAAAGGTAAAGATTTTGAAGAAGGCTGCTTGCTGGCTGTTAATTTGGGTGAAGATGCTGATACTACCGGGGCTATTTATGGGTATATTGCGGGGGCTTATTATGGTGAGAGCGGGATTCTGGGGAAATGGCGTGATGGATTGGCGGAATTTGATTTGATCGATTCTTTTGCTGAGGAATTATATGAAATTAGTAGAAATTCAGTATAAAATAAAGAATTTGAAAAAATCATAATAAAATAGATTTGCATTCTTCTAAAAATAATTCAGCACCATCAATTATGATTCTTGCTTCTTCTTCATTCAATTTTTGGAATAAACCATAATCAGCTTCTTCACGATCTTCTTGAGCTCTTGTAAACAAATCAAAGAGTTCCTTTTTTAAGCTTTAAGTTTTTCATATGACATTCCTATTAGAATTTCAGCTTCATCCAAGCACTACACCTTCTTTTTTAATAGTTGAGATAAAATGAGTATCTTTTAGAGTTTCATATTCTTTTTTAGAGATGACTTTGGCAGATATGTAAACGCCGGATTCAAGCAGTGCGGCACCAACCCTTTTCATAAGATTTAAAAGCAATATTTGTCTTTCGCTGAGCTTTATGATTGATTCAATGCAGTAACCCATAATATTATTAAGGAAGCATTATAATACAAAAAATAGTAAAAAGCAAACATATTAAATGTATTACTACGCTTACAATAATTTATTATTAAGATTTAACTGAATAAATCTGGCGTTACCTATGGAAGATGAAATAACAGGCTTAAAATCTCTTGTTGAACAAATTATAGATGAAATGCTCGAAAAAATTGAAAAACAAGAGGAATTTGACGCCATCACGTTTACAAATATCAAAGAAATAGCCAAAAATGGTGATTTAAAAAATGTGACGAAGGTTATTGAAGCTTTCAGGTGCCAGGATGAAATTAATTGAATTAGAAATAGATAACTTGCGCGGAATTCCACATCTAATTTTAAAGCCCAATGGAAATAATTTTTTAATTTTTGGACCAAATGGTTCTGGAAAAAGTGCAATTGTAGATGCACTTGATTTTCTACTTACTGGTCAAATCTCAAGAATGACTGGTGCAGGTACTAAAGATATTAAGCTTAAAGAACATGGTCCTCATATAAATTCAAAGCCTGAAGACGTTTGTGTTCGAGGAGTATTTGAAATACAGGGATTTGCAGAACCAGTTGAAATTAAACGTTCCATGAGTAAACCAAAAACTCTTATTTGTGACGCGAAAGTTAAATCCAGAATTACACCTATTTTAGAAATGGCTGATCGGGGCCAGCATGTTTTAACCAGAAGAGAAATCCTGAACTATGTAACTGCTGAGGCCAGCACAAGATCACAGCAGATCCAGAAGCTCCTTAAGATTACAGAAGTTGAGCAAATAAGAAAAAAACTGAGTAATGTTAGAAATAGACTGAATGAAGAATTAAAATCATCTGAAAATTCTAAAGTTAATGCTGAAGCAAGTATAATGGCCACAATCGGAGAAACAAACTTTGATAAGGAAAAATTGCTCCAAATAATCAATGAAAATCGCCAAATTTTAAGTGGAGAACCTATTTTTGAGATTAAATCTTCTCTTTTAAAGGAAGATATTAATCCAATTGCAGGTTCAGCTATTTCAGTTAACACAGCCCTTTTAGAATCAGATATCCAAAATATCCAGCAATTGATTTCAAAAGAAAATAAAGAAACAATTTCAATAACAAATGGAAAATTAAGGGATTTGATACTTAAAATTAGTTCTGATCCTAAGCTTAAAAAAGCCACAGAACTAAAAAGACTCACAGAATTAGGGCTTGTTTTAATTGATGAAGATGGAAACTGCCCTTTATGTGGAACTGATTGGAATCCAGGGGATTTAAAAGAAAACCTCCAAAAGCAGTTAGCTGATTTAAAAGAAGCATCTAAAATACTTGATGATATTTCAAAGTTATCCAATTCAATAAACATGCAAATAAAGAGTTTAATGTCCAGTATTGAAAAAATTTTAGATGTCTTGGAAACTCTGGAAATAAAGGATAAGTATTTGGAACCTGAATCATGGTTAGGGGATTTAGAAGAACTTTCAACAATTTTGGAAAATGCATTGGAAAATTATCCAGATGAACGATTTGGCCAAGAAACAGTTCAAAATTTGCACTCACCTCCTGATATTGAAAAAATTTTAGATGAAATTCTTGATTTTGCAAAATCAAGGACTCCAGAGTCAACTCCTGAACAAACAGCCTGGGAAACATTAATTCGACTTGAAGAAAACCTCAAAGTTTACGAAGAAGCTGAAATTAATCTCAAAAATGCCTCATTGGCTTATAAAAAATCCGAAATACTGGTCAAATCCTATGAGGAATCAATGGAATCAGTTTTAGGTAAACTGTATAATGGAATTGTAGATAGATTTGAAGAGCTTTATATTGGAATGCATGGCGAAGATGAGAGTGAATTTAAAGCTATGATTTTTCCTAAAAAATCTGGACTGGACTTCAAAGTTGATTTCCACGGTAAAGGTATTCATCCGCCGCATGCACTGCACAGTGAGGGTCATCAGGACACCATGGGAATATGCCTTTATCTGGCACTGGCTGAAAGTATAACTGAAGGCTTGATTGATTTAATTATTTTAGATGATGTGATGATGTCTGTTGATAACGGGCATCGTAGAAAAATATGCAAATTACTGGCCAATTCATTTAAAGGAAGGCAATTTTTCATTACAACTCATGATAAGACCTGGGCACGCCAGCTTAGATCAGAAGGTGTTGTAACCAACAAAGGCATGATTGAGCTTTTTAACTGGACGCTGGAATCTGGACCGGCTTTGGGCACTGGTTTTGATATCTGGGATAAGATTGAAGATGATTTAATGCGCAATGATGTTTCTGCTGCGGCTGCAAAGCTCAGGCGTGGATCTGAAGAGTTTTTCCGATTGGTCTGTGATTCGTTGCAGGCGCCCGTAAAATTTAAGGAAAGCGGTCAGTATGAACTTGGTGATTTGCTTTCTGGTGCACTTGGTGCATATAATAGGCTCTTAAAGAAATCAAAATCTGCTGCAAGATCATGGGAAAACTTTGAAGAGCTTTCAAGATTAGAAGAAATAGAAACAAATTCTAAAGATGTTTTTAGAAGGAGTAATGCTGAGCAGTGGGCAGTTAATGCTAACGTTCACTATAATGAATGGGCGGACTTCGATTTAAAGGATTTTGAACCTGTGGTGGAGGCTTTTCAGGATCTTTTCCGTGTTTTTCAATGTGATGGTTGTAATGGGATGATTCATGTTTCTATGCAGGGAAATAAAGCTGAGGCGGTTAGGTGTAATTGTGGAGGGTTTAATTGGAATTTGGTTGGGAAAAAATAATTCATAAGCAATTATTCTAATCTAATTAATTTTTTGATAATTAGTTAAAAATTTTAATAATACGTATTAGATTTATGATAAACATTAATAAATGAATAGAAAACATGTACATTTATATATTATTGGTAGAATATAGAGGAATAAATTATTAGAATTAAGTAATTTGTATGAAAAAATAAAAAATGCAATTAAAATTTGTAAATTAGTTTAAAACAATTATTTGGATTTTTAAGGATATTAATAGTAGAAACTAACATTTAAATCAAAAGCGTTAATTAGTGATCAGATAATAAAGAAAAATAGTCAAGTTGGGGAGTGTAATGAATTACAGTGCAGGATTAGTTTCAAAATCATTTTGGTATATTGAATCTAAAAAAACAGCTAAATATATGTTTGAATGATTAAATAGGGAACAAATTCGGGATTTGGCTATTAAAAATAATTTTTTAAGTTTATTTCACTCTATATTTAACTGTCGAAAAGGGTAACTTTAAGGGGGATTTGAATGACGATCTGGATTTATACTACCAAAGAAATTCAAGAATACCTGGATTTGGAGGAAAACACAGAAATCAAAAGAAGCAGCACCAATAAATCAAAGAAAGGAGACATAATTTTAATTTACAGAGGTAAACCACACAGCAATATAGCTTATATTTTTAAAGCGAATTCCGATGCATATGAAGATAAATATTTTAGAGATGACTGGGATATTGCAATTGACCTCCATGAAAAGATAGAAATTCCAAATCCCTTAGAAATTCAAGAAATGCGTGATGATCCAATTTTAGGAAATTGGAACATTGTAAGAAAGAATTTTATAGGTTCCTTTTTTAAAGTGCCACCTAAAGAGTGGGAAAGGTTTAAAGCGTTGATTTTGGAAAAAAATCCTGAATTAGAAAATGATATTGAAAATTTAGAAAATGAGAAGAAAGCAGAACTAATGAAGGATACGGGCACAATTTCGGCTGGTTATTATGATTTAAATGCGGGTAGAGCACACATTGTTCGAGATATTTGTTATTTAATCTCTAAGAATGACAATACTTCAGAAAATAATCTTTTTGAAATTTTAAGGGAAAATGTTAAAGATGAATTATACTGGAGAGCGTATTATCAGCGATCAACTAAAAACAACAGTCCCGGATACAATCTTAGATCTGCAAGAACTTTAAAATTAATTTTTAAAAATAAATTGGAACTTACAGATTTAGGGAATGAATTAGTCAATGCTGTAACTCCAGAAGAGTTATTCACCTATAATTATGGTATTGGGGTCAAGAAATTCTTCTATAAATTGGCTTTACAAACTTATCCCATCAGAACTGCTATGAATATTTTAAAGGAGAAAGAAAGACTAAGATTTTATGCATCTCTTTGTGGTCGTGCTAATAAAGTAATGTGGAAATATAAAGAAACAGAAAAGGGATTTATCTGTGAACAAGATGAATATTCAGAGTGTGATGATTGCGATCGTGATTTTTTAAAGCATGTAAAAGAATCTTCCCTCCCTTTTGAAACTTTAAGAGAAACTAAAGGTAGTGATGAAGGTTTTGTATTCTGGATGTGTAGTAGGGTTACTCCAATGCATTTAACTGGTTCAAATCCTGGTTATTCGGGAAATACTATTTATTGGGATGAAGAAGCTGAAAAAGAATTAGAAACCGGAAATAGCAACGTAGATCCAGATATAATAAAAACACTTTATAAAGAATTTGAAAATAATTTTTATAACTCTGAAGAAGGAATCAATCAATCTCAAAAATATGATCTTGAACGCCAAAAAGTAAAGAAATACTTTGAAATTATAGGAAATGATCCAGAGGCTAAATTTAATACTCAAGATCCCCCGATTAATCATTTACTCCCAATTAAAGAGCCAGCAGTTGCACCAGTGGCAGTTGGGACTATTAAAGTATATGGATACGAAGATAAGGATTTACCAGGCTTAACTGAGGCTGTATATAATCTGATTCAAAATTTAATAGAGACAGATGATAAAAGCCAACAAAAGGAATTAATTACTACTTTTAAATCAGGACCATACAAAAAAGGTTTTGGAACTGGAACGTTAACTCCAGTATTACATTATTTAAACCCTGAATTTTTCTTTATTAATAGGAGAGCAGTTAGTTTTTTTCGTTTTATCTCTAAACTATTGGGAAAAGATGATAACATATCTGTGGAATTAGTAGAATATATAGATAATAATGAGAAATTAAAAAAGCTTTTTAAAACATTAACTACTTATATTCCAGATTTAAATTTTGAGAAATTTGATGAATTTTGTCACTGGCTATGTTCCAAAGATTTAGGAAATTATGCAGAAGATCAGGAAAAATTTAAGGCATGGATGTTAAAGAATTACCCCTCTGACAAAGAAGTTGTTAATGAAAACGAATTCTTAAAATTCTTAAAAGGGATTTACAGCCATGAAATGCAGGTTGCGCTTGGAGAACTTGGACGAGGCAAAAACGTAATATTATATGGACCTCCAGGCTCTGGAAAAACTGTTTTATCCAAAATCGTTAGTGAAGAATATCTTGGAAAAAATGCCTATTCATTATACACTGTTCATTCAGGAACTGATTATTATGACTTAGTTTGCAGAATAGTTCCACAAATCAATGGAAATGGAGATTTGGTTTATTCTAAAGAGCGAAGATTTCTTTTAGATGCTTTATTGTCGGGTAAAGTGCTGATATTGGATGAAATTAACAGAACTCAAATTGACACTGCTTTAGGAATATTTTTCACTTATTTAGAAAGGGATCATAGAATTAGCGATGCAGAACAAATAAAAGAAATTCTTAAAAAAGAAATAGATGAAGAATTGGAAATAAATGATTTAAGAAGTAAACTATCAGATTTCAGAATAATAGGCACATTAAATGTCTATGATAAGACTTTTCTTTTCAAATTAGGCGATGCTTTAAAGAGAAGATTCACATTCATTGAAATCACCACTGAAAAAGATTTAATTGAAAAATTAACATCTTTTGATGAATTTAAGAAAGAATTTATAGATGCATGTGATTATAAAGGTGATTTTAATACTGTAAATACAATAATAGATGTTTTTGCAAATTTAAATAGCATTAAGCCATTAGGAATAGGTATTCTTAAAGATTCTTTACAATTTTCATCTTATTTCAGTGAAAACGCAGCAGATTTATCGGTTTCATCCTTAATTGTTCCATTCTTTGAAAATGATCTCAATTATTCCAATATACTGGGTATCTTAGAAAAATACGATTTAAATGTTTCAATAAACAAATTGAAAAGCTTAAATTTCGGTACCAGTGATATAAATGGAATCTGAATATTATTGGGATGATGATAAAGAGCTTAACCGACGTCTTTTCAGCTTTAACAATCTGGATGATTTAGAAAGGATAAAAATTAATGGCATTAATGCTCGAAAGCTTTTAGATAAACAAAAATTATCTTTAGGGATTTGGGATAATTCTAAAACTATTTTTATTCCAGTTTATGATAAATTTGGGGATTTAATAGTGGAATATAATAATAATGTGATTAGAAGGATGAAAATTGTTCCGTGGAAACTTTCTAAGCATCAGAAAACTCCTGAAGAAGTTTATAATTACATAACCAATGATATTTTTGAAGATATTAGTTATTTTTTAAGTTATGTCATAAAGAACATGAAAAAAGATATAAAATCTATAGATAGCTTTTCTTATCAATTATTAAACGATTTTCCCAAATCAACAGATTTTTTAGTATATTTGTTAGAATATAATTGTAATTTACTGGAGAAATCTCTTTTTAACATTTATAATAGTGGTCCTTTGCATAAAGAAATTGAAATTAATACGGATTATAGTGGATCACAATTAGTTTTAACTTCTTTAATCAATCCATCCCCTTATAAATTATATAATAAAAAGAGACATACTCATGAAACTACTTTAAATCAAATGATGTTTCAATCAGCTTATTTTATGATGCAGGCATCAAAAATGGTTGAGGAAAGACTTGATCCTAAAAATGAACTCTTAAAAAAGAGAACTAATAAAATTTTCCAAAAAAGCAATTCACTTCTTAATAAATATGATTTATGGTCCTTTTTCAGTACAGAGACTTTAGTTGATGGAGAAATAAGATCCAGGCTAATTTCTCAAAATAATCCATTTTATAAGGATGCTTATAAAATATTCAAGATAGTAAGGGATATTATTGTTTATATAGCTTTAATCGCTGCTTTGCGTATAGAAAAAGGAGTTGAAATGCCTTTAACTGAATTTTATACTATTTATGAGATATGGACAATCGCCAAAATTTGGGGGATTTTCCAAAATAAAGGCTTCATGCTTAAAAATGTAGAAATCGGCTCATTTAATTTAATTTCTGCAAAAATGACCCTGAATTTAGTAAAAGGTGAATCAAAAGCTAAAGTTATTTGGGAAATGCATTTAGACCCTGCAGATCATTCTACATATTATGGTGGTTTAATTAGAGAATTAAATCTGTCTGATAAAGATACTAAAATTAAACCAGATGTTACAGTGATTTTTGAATGCAAAGATCTTAAAAAAACTTTAATTGGGGATGTAAAATTCACTATGAAAAAAGGAAAAAGTGCTTTACCTAAATTAGAATCATTATATAAAGTATTAAGTTATGTGGAAGATTTAAAACGTTCTCCTATTTTTGAAGGATTTGGAGTTGAAGGATTATTAATTTATCCGGGTAATATGGATTCTGCCAAAACTCCATATACTGAAAATGATAACTGTATTAACATAACATCGTTAAATATGTTTAATCAGAATTTCGAAAAGATTTTTGAAGTAAAGGAATAAATATCTACAATTACTAATGATTCATAACTATTTACTAAAGCATAAAGGGAATATCCATGATCCAATGGAATCAATTTGAACAAATAGTGGTCCAAAACCTCAAAAGAGACATTACAGAAGACAAAAACCCTGATCAAAACAAAGCCATCTCCGCACCAATAGACCAATCCCAGTTCATCGTTGCAGGCCCGGGCAGTGGAAAAACCACTGTAATGGTCCTTAAAATCCTCAAGTTCATCTACGTCGATAACATTCACCCTTCAAACATCCTTGCAACAACATTCACCCGTAAAGCTGCTGCAGAACTCCGTTCAAGAATCCTTAGCTGGGGCGACCAGATAAGACAACATCTAATACAAAATCCCACCTATTCCTCTATTCACAACGATTTAAAAAGACTTGATTTTAACCAGATAATTACAGGAACCTTAGACAGCATCTCAGAAGACATTTTAAGGAATCACCGCGATCCTGGAGCTGCTCCACCAATAGTTGTTGAAGATTTTGTGGCAAACGCCATAATGATGAGAGTTGGGCTTTTTAGTCAAGAAAGACACCACGAAGAAGACTTAAGGGAATACTTGATTGAGCTAAGGGGCGGTAAATTTGGTTTTAACACTTCTGAAATGAGCAAAAGCCTCCTTGAAATAAAAGACAGATTCTATCATGATCAGGTTGATTTTTATGCATTTAAAGATCAAAATGATCATCCGGGCTGTAAATTAGCCTGTGATGCCATTGCTGACTACATCGACGAATTAAAAGATAAACTTCTTTTTGATTTTGCCATGCTGGAGCAGGAATTCTTAAACAAACTACAAGACGGAAAACTGGACAAATTCCTTAAAGACATCAAGCTTATTCTGGTGGATGAATATCAGGACACTAATTTGCTTCAAGAAAAGATTTATTTCTATCTTGCAAAAGCTGCAATTGAAAATAAAGGCAGTATCATTGTTGTGGGCGATGATGACCAGTCCCTATACAGATTTAGAGGCGCTACAGTTGATTTATTCACTAATTTTAAAGAAAGAATTCAAAATGAACTCAAAATAAGTCCTGATCTTATTAATCTCTCTAAAAATTACCGTTCCACTGGATGTGTGGTTGATTTATGCAACTATTTTGCTCTTTTAGATAGTAAATTCCAGCCTGCAAGGGTTGAAGGTAAACCAAAAATTGTACCTGCCAGATTCGGCGATTTCACCGATTTTCCAATACTTGGAATGTTTAGAAGAGATATCCACACTCTGGCTGATGATCTGGCCAAATTCATTCATAAAGTGATCTACGAAGACGGATTTAAATTGGAATATAACGGAAGAGTCTATAAAATCCAGGCCGACCAAAAAGAAGGTTCTCCAACTGATATTTCCCTTCTTTTAAGCTCTCCTCGTGAAATGAGTTTTGGAGGAAAACCAAGATTACCGCTAAGACTGCGTGAAAAACTGATGGAGGTTAATCCTGAAATTCATGTATTTAACCCCCGGGGCCAGAGTTTAGAGCGTATTCATTGGGTTAGTGTTCTTTGCGGGCTTATTTTAGAGTGTATTGACCCATATAGTAATGTCCAGGATAATATTGAAAAAATGCCCCGTTCTGCAAAGTATAGATTTGATAAATGGCGCCAAACAGCACAGAAGTACGTTGAAGAAAATCCAGAGCCGAATGATCCTGTAACACTCAAACAATTCACAGATGCATGGAAAACAAGAACTCCTTTGGGTCGAAAAAGCTGGAAAAGAGATGTTCCACTAATGGGCCTGGTTTATAAGCTGGTTACATGGATTCCAGTTCTTCAAGATGATGTTGAAGGTCTGGTTTACCTTGAGGCGGTTACAAGAACCATTGCCCAGACCGGATTTTTCAGCAGCTACGGCTCTGAAATAGTTTTTGATGAAAAATATCCTGATTTAGAATGGTATTCCATAAAAGAAGCTTACTGGAACATATTTGTGCCCATTGCCACAGGTGCAATTGATGTTGATGAGGATCTCCTGGAAACTCTACCAGATGATAGAATAAGTTTCATGTCCATTCATCAAGCCAAAGGACTTGAATTTCCATTAACCATAGTTGATGTGGGCTCTGATTTCAGGCAGAGTTATCCGGCACAGGCATTTAAGAGGTTTCCTGAGGATGGAGGTAAATCCTGCGCACTTGAAGATGAATTAAGATTATATTGTCCGTTAGGCGCTCCAGATAGAGAAGGAAGAGACAGGGCATTCGATGATCTTATCAGACAGTACTTTGTGGCTTTCAGCCGTGCCCAGGACGTCTTATTATTAATAGGTTTAAATTCTGTTCTGGATGGATACAGACTGAAGTATGGAGAACATCGTTTAATTCCTAATGTGGCCACAGGATGGGATAGAGATGGAAATAACAGAGGATTAAAGGATTTAATAAGAATTTAGGTGGAAAAATGTCGCTTTCAGTAAGATCAAAACCATATATCATTCCTGAATACAGTTTAACTGGAGATTTACTGGCTTATTTAACCTGTGGATTGCAGTATAGATATCAAAACAAGGGAACATTGCCTCCTTCCATGCCCATACAGTTATGGTTTGGTGATTTTATCCATGGCGTAATGGAAGAGGCTTATCTTCGCTGGAAAGATAAAGATTGGAAGGATTTCCCCTGGGATTGGGAAACAAAGATCAGGAATATAGAGCTTGAAATAGATAAAAGGATGCGTTCAAGAGGATTACAGCCGCCTGCAAATTTATTCTGTCCATTCCAAAAACCTAATGATGTACAGGGGCTTTGTCCAGACACAAACCACCCTCATAAACTGGTTGCAAGCGTTAGAGCCGAAGCAGCAATTAATACATGGGGTCCGCACCTTTTCCCATTAATAGATGACGCTGAAGTAAGGCTTAAAGGTATAAGAGACATGCCTGGTTACAAAAAAGGCGTAAGCCGTTCAAATTACTATGGAATAACTGGAATAATTGATGTTTTAAGCTCTGTTAAGATAGAAGAAGCTTCCACAAAGAATCTGATCATTAAATATCTTAGTAAGGACCCGGAATACAAAGAAAGAATTGAAAACTTAAATTCTCCTGAATACGAGATTATTGTGGATTATAAAGGTATGAAAAGACCGCCTGTTAATTCTCCTTCCTGGCAACACCACCAGTGGCAGATTCTCACCTATTCATGGCTCCGTTCAATGCAGCCTGAATCACGTCCAGTTTTAACTGGAATATTATTCTATCTAAATGAATTATCTCTTTTTAAAGAGGACTTGAAGCTGCTTAAAGATGAAGTTCAAGATGGAAGTACAGATATAATGCCATCTGCAAATGATTTGAATAATTTGCTTAAATGGAATACAAAATTAAAAGCGCCTGATCTATCAGAAACCTTCAAGAATGAAAGGTCTATACGTTTTATCATGACCGAAGATAAGTCCATAAGTAATTCTTTAAATGAATTTGACCAGGTAGTGGCTGAAATTGAAAACAGTATAATCTGTGAGGTTAATGGAAATGGAATAAAATCTTCATGGAATCCTAATCCAGATAAAAGAACATGTGATGCCTGCGACTTTAGAACTTTCTGTAAAAAGTCAGAAAGCACAAAAAATGTGCTTACTGTGCCATAAAGTTTAAAAGAGTTGTTATTTATATCCATATTTTTGTCAGGCTATATTTCACTCCTTTTTCCTTAAACAATTTTAGTATTTCATCTGTTTTTTTAGCTTCAATGATAAAAGTCGCTCTTCCAAGCTTTTTCCCATACTTAGAAACAATTCCTTCTCTCTCACTGATGTATTCCTTGTTTTTGTGTTTCTTTTTAACTTTATATCCGTATAACTGCCTTTTAATGTACATCTTATTTTTTTGTGGTATATTTCCATAAGTATATGAGATTAAAGCTGCAGGTTTCAGGAACTCTTTTTGACCTAAAATTAGTTCTGGTTTACAGTATAACGTAATCCCGTCTTTAACAACTTCCCATAGGAAATCTGAATCAATAGATTCGCCACGGTTAAAAAATACAAAAGAAAAAGGATTTTGTAGCTTATATTTATTCTCAATTTTAATTGCAATCCTTTGAGCTTCTCGTCCCTCTTCTCCAATTTCTGGATTCTTATTAGGCAAATTAAACATTAAAAAAATATCAATATCGCTCTTTTTGTGCATTTCACCCTTTACTGCAGATCCAAATAGAATAACTGCTTCAATACCTTGTATTTCTTTCAAATTTTGTGCTAATTCAAAAGCAGCATCTTTAATGTTCATGAATCCACCTTACAATCTGGTTTAAGATTTTAAGGACTTCAGAAACTGTTTTTCCGTTACCTTTACCTCCATACCAGCGTCCATGTCTAATTGTTTCCAGTCTGCCAAATGCAATTGCAATTTCTTCTTCATTTCTTTCCCTTAAAAATCTTTGAAGTCCTGTATGAGTATCTTTATGTGTACCAAATCTTTTTTCACATTCATAAGAGATATAATGCATTGAACATCCATAAACTAATTCTACTTTGAACTTACATGCTCTTCATCTGTTTTGAGTATATCAATACTCTTTTTGATTTCTTCAGCTCTTTTTAGATGAGATTCTGCATTCATATTAATTGCACTCCTGTTATATATGTACAGAATTACTACTATATTTACTTTTCTGTTAACATATAACTGTAAAAACTTTCTGTTACATAGGTATAGAATATAAGAATATTCATATATTCTGTAAGTATATAACCGGAAAATTTGTAATTACTTAAGCATCACAAAACAAATAGCACCCGATCTATCAGAAATGTTCATTTTTTTAATAGATTTGGCAATTTCAAATCTAAAATTGAAAAACAGCATCATCTGCAAGGGACACGGCAAAGGGATAAAATCATCATGGATTCCCAATCCTGAAAAACGAACATGTGATGCCTGCGACTTAGAAAGTACAAAAAATGTGCTTACAGTGCCTTGAAAATTTAAATAACTGGTGCTTTGGTCATTAAAATATTTTAAGTTTATTAAAACACCTTTTGTATTATTGATAAAACATATAGCATTCTAAGAGCTTCTTGTTTTATTGATATAACAGTTACCTTTATTATAATGACGTTTTCATGATTTTAATATCAGCCCACTTGTGCATCGAAAATTATTGTAAATCACAATATATCCTGTATGTAATATTATATACAATATGTATTGCAAAAAACAATACAAATTATATGTAATGTATTTTATATTATATATTGTAAAATACAATACAATAGAAGGTGATTATGGTGGATATAGCCTGGGGAACTGATGCAGAATTAACTGATGAACAGTTTTACAACAGGGATGAAGAGATTTTATGGATAAAAAATCTCCTGGAGACAACTTCTAAGGGTTCGCCCCCAACAATTATGGTCATTGGAATAAGGGGAGTGGGAAAGACAGTTTTACTTAAACGAATTAAAAAAGAGCTGGATAATGATTATTTAACCAGTTATATTGATTTGTCCGCTACATCTGGTTATCAAATGGGTAAATTAACTGAAATTGACATAATGGAAGATCTTTACCAGGCATGGATGGAAGAATGCGAAAATAAAAACATTTTCAGTTTATTTAAGAAGATTTCAAAGGTTAAAGAAACAAAAAAGTTTAAATTGAGGGAAATTGTAGATGTTGGTGGGTTGCCGTTTCCAGTACCAGAAACAGAGGATGATTACAAAAAACTTTCCAGGTTTGTACTGGATTTGCCTCAAAAAATTTACGAAGAACAATCTGATAAATTTAAAGGGGCTATTTTGTTCATTGATGAATTCCAGGTACTTAAAGACTTAGGTAGAGGTTTAGATGCGTTTTTGTGGTTTATTAGAAGTGTTGTTCAAAATCAAAAAAATGTAGCTTACGTTTTTTCCGGGTCCCTCACTTCAACAGATTCTATCATTGCAAAAATTGCAGGTAGAGATGGTGCTTTTGGTGGAAGGATGTTAAATGTGGAAATACACCCTTTTACAAAAGAAACTGTAAGGAATTATTTAAAAGAGAAATTACCGTCCCTGATTTTTAAAGATAATGGATTTGAAAGATTTTATAAATGTACAGGCGGGATACCTTTTTATGTGAACACATTTGCAAAACTACTTCAAAAGAATGTCAGTTTAGATGGAAATGATGTAAAGGAAGAATTTCAAAGAACTTTACCCTATCTTGCAATACATATAATGAATCAATGGAGCAGATTGACTTTACAGGAACAGACTATTTTAACAAAGCTTATTGATAAACCCCTTAAAAGGAAGGATATATCAAATAGTTTGAATGTAACAACGGGTTCTTTAAGCATTCCCCTTAACAAATTACAGGATCGTGGACTTGTAAAATCTGAAGAAGGGGTTTATGACATTTCAGAACCTATTTTAAAGGTATGGCTTAAAAAGGAATACATGAAAAAGGGTGTTTTTCCTTTTAGAAGTATTTAGATAGAATTAATTATTTGGGGCACAACTTATAATTTATTTAAACATGGAAGATTTTGGATATAATCCCGGGAATATTTAAAAATTAGAGAGATCATATCTGATTTATGGATTAGGAATCCATGACCTCTTCAGGTCATGGTAGTTCAATACTTTGATAACCTGAAAAGGACATAATATATAACTATTTGGAGGACTTTAATGATAAAATGCATAACCTGTGCTGCAGAATACGACTTAAATGAGATAATATATACCTGTCACGAATGTGACTCGGTACTGGAAGTCATATGCAGTCCAGAGGTTTCAAAAGACATTTTTAGCTGTAGAAAATCTACAATGTGGAAATACAAAGAATTCATGCCTGTTGATCCATCTAAAATAGTGAGTCTTGAGGAAGGTGGAACTCCCTTCTGCAAATGCGATAAACTTGGTGAAAAGCTTGGAATTGACCTTTATGTTAAAGTAGAAGGTTCAAATCCAACTGGAAGCTTTAAAGATAGGGGGATGAGTGTTGGAATAACAAAAGCATTGGAGCTTGGAGTGGATACTGTTGGATGTGCATCTACAGGGAATACATCCGCATCACTTGCAGCTTATGCTGCCAGAGCAGGATTAAGGTGTATAGTTCTTCTTCCATCTGGAAAGGTGGCTCTTGGAAAACTTGCTCAGGCAATGTTCCACGGTGCTGAAGTTTTATCTGTTAGAGGTAACTTTGACGAGGCTCTGGAAACTATTACTGCTCTTGCACTTCAGGGTAAACTTTATCTTCTAAATTCTGTAAATCCATTCAGATTGGAAGGTCAAAAATCAATTGGATTTGAAATAGTAGATGATTTAGGCTGGAAATCTCCAGATAGAATAATATTACCTGTTGGAAATGCTGGTAACATATCTGCTATATGGAAAGGAGTAAAGGAGTTTCATAATGCAGGTTTCATGGAGCATCTGCCAATGATGACCGGTATTCAGGCAGAGGGGGCAGCACCGATTGTCAGGGCAGTAAGGGAAAATAAAGATGTTATAATCCCATTTGAAAATCCAGAAACAGTTGCAACAGCAATAAGGATCGGGGCGCCTGTGAGTGCAAAAAAGGCACTGGCAGCCATTTATGAATCTGGTGGCCTGGCTGAAACAGTGACTGATGAAGAGATTTTAAGTGCTCAGAAATTACTTGCAAGAACTGAAGGAATTGGGGTAGAACCTGCGTCTGCAGCTTCAATTGCAGGGCTTATAAAGCTTGTAGATAATGGTGAAGTAGATAAAAAGGAACAGGTAGTATGTATTGTAACTGGCCATCTATTAAAAGACCCTGATACTGCTATAAATGCATGTATGAAGCCTGTTGAAGTTAACGCTGATATAAATGAGCTTTCACGCATTTTAAATCAGGGATAATTGATTTCATTTTAAATTTATTTTTAATGAAATCTAACTTTCCTACTTATTCCATTTATTTTTGCTTTCGTTTTTACAACATGATTTTTAACTGGGTGTCAAAAAATCATGGTGATTGTCTTCACGTGTCGAAATATCATATAATTCTTCAAATAATCACCCAAAAAAACGATAAATATATATAGGAGTAATTCAAGAGAGTATATCAATCAATATACAAAAATGAGGTGATTAAATATGGAATTACCAATTGCTCCAATTGGAAGAATAATAAAAAACGCAGGTGCTGAAAGAGTCAGCGATGATGCAAGAGAAGCTTTAGCAAAAGCTTTAGAAGAACAAGGTGAAATGATAGCTGCAGAAGCTGTTAAACTCGCTAAACACGCTGGAAGAAAAACTGTTAAAGCATCCGACGTTGAATTAGCAGTTAAAAGGTTATAAACCTTTTAATTCACTCAAAAAATCTATTTTAATAGATTTTTGGTGCCCCGAACATGAAACATTCGAAAACCTACGGTTTTCGATGCATCAAAAATCCATGATTTTTGACAGTGTTCGAGGGTTTTTTTATTTCTGTAATAAGCTCTTTTTTTTGTAAATTTTTTACATTTTCCATTAAATTTGATTATGATAATTGCTGTAATTTCAGATATCCACAGTAACTTAGAGGCATTAGATCGGGTGCTTGAAAAGATTGATTCTGATATTATTCTGTGCTGTGGAGATATTGCTGGATACTACACCTGGCCAGATGAATGCATTGAAAAAATACGTCAGATAAAGGCTATTTCTGTAACTGGAAACCATGATTTTGCATGTGTAACTGGGGATACCAGGGGTTTTAATCTATATGCAGAAAAAACAGTAAAGTGGACAATGAAAATAATAAAAGATGAGAATATTGAATTTTTAAGCATGTTGAAACCTAAAATTAAGCTTGAAATTGAGGGTACAGACATTATGCTGGTTCATGGTAGCCCACGAAATCCTGTAAATGAATATGTTTTTCCCCAAACACCGGATTCAACGCTTCAATCTTTCCTAAAAGATGAAAATGTGGATATATTGATAATGGGACATACTCATGTACCATTTATAAAAAAATTCCATGATAAACTTGTTTTAAATCCGGGTAGTGTTGGACAGCCAAGAGACAATAATAAAAAGGCTTCATTTGCTATTTTAGATGTATCAAAACGAGATGCCCGGATCTGTAGAGTAGAGTATGATATAGATAAGGTTGTTGATGATTTGAAACTGAAAGGACTGCCTCTTTTTCTTGGAAAACGGCTGTATATGGGTATATAACATTAAAATTTTTAATCCTGGATTTTAAGTGATCGGAGCATGTTTCCATGGGAATTTAAGATATCTTTCTTTTTAACTCTTTTCCAAAGCTTAGATAAAAGTATATAAGTAATGATCTTATACATATTTATTTACTGATTCTTTTAGTGTTTTTATCAAAAACTGTTTTAGAATTGTAATTCAACCTTTTTTCGCCGGGTTGATAAAAAGTCCTCGCTCTGCTTGGAAAGGTGAACTTTTAATTAACTACATTTTTAGTGTTTTGAAAATCCTATTAGGCAACAACTTTTATATAGAGAAAAGTTGATAGTATGGTTATGCCGATGGATGGTATAAAAACCAGATGAAAAAGGAGGTAAATCACATGGCAAAAGCAATATATGTAAAATTTGACGTACCACAGGAAATAGTTGATAAGGCTTCTGAGGCTTTAGAGATAGCAAGAGATACAGGAAAAGTAGGAAAAGGAACAAACGAAGTAACTAAAGCCATAGAAAGAGGCAACGCGTTATTAGTATTTATAGCAGAGGATATTGATCCTCCAGAAATAGCAGCTCACTTACCTGTCCTTGCTGAAGAAAAAGACGCTCCCTATGTTTATATCCCAACAAAGGATGAATTGGGGGAAGCAGCAGGTTTAAATGTGGGTACAGCATCTGCAGTCATATTAGACGCAGGTGAAGCTGAAGATTTAATAAATGAAGTAGTTGAAAAAGTTGAAGAACTCAAAAAATAATTAACTTTTTCACTTTAATAGTTCAGGGTGATTATATGGCAGAAGCAACTCCTGCTGAGGTAATTGAAGTTCTTAAAAGAACTGGTATGACTGGAGAGGTCATGCAGGTAAAATGTAGAATACTCGAAGGAAGAGATAAGGGTAGAATATTAACAAGAAACATTATGGGGCCGATAAGGGAAGGCGATATCTTAATGTTATTAGATACAATAAGAGAAGCTAAAGAAATCCGTACTCCCTAATCTGGATGGTGCTTAATATGAGAACATGTTCATTCTGTGGAGAAGAAATGCAGGAAGGTACCGGAAAAATGTACGTCAAAAAAGACGGAAATGTATTTTTCTTCTGCAGCAGCAAATGCGAAAAAAATAAGATAAAACTTGGAAGAGTCCCAAGAAAGGTCAAGTGGGTTAAACAATGAGTGAGAGAAGTTTTGTAATGCTTAAACCAGATGCCGTGCTTAGAAGGCTTATGGGGAAAGTATTAGCCAGATTTGAGGAACGTGGACTTAAAATAGTCGCTGCAAAAATGATGGAAATTTCTGAGGACCTTGCAAAAGAGCACTACAAAGAACACAGAGAAAAACCGTTCTTTAATGACCTTGTAAGCTATGTTACATCAGCACCAGTCCTTGCAATGGTAATTGAAGGTGATGAATGTATAAGTCTTATAAGGAAAATGGTTGGTGCTACCAATCCAAAGGAAGCAGATATTGGAACTATAAGGGGAGATTATGCTATTGATACTGGTAGAAATATAATTCATGCCTCAGATTCTCCTGAATCCGCAAAAAGAGAAATTGCGCTGTTTTTTAAGGACTCTGAAATTTGTAAGTATAATTTACCGGATGAAAGCATTCTATTTGAACAATAATTTTTTTTATCCTACTTTTTAGAGGTTTAAAAATTGAAAATAAGATCACCAATAGTTTCTGTACTTGGACACGTGGATCACGGGAAAACCACTCTCCTGGATTATATAAGGGGTAGTGGTATTGCTCAAAAAGAAGCAGGTGGAATCACACAGCACATCGGTGCAACAGAAATCCCAATGGAAGTTATAGAAAGCATTGGTGGTGAATTTCTTAAAAAACTGGGCATCAAAGAGACCCTTCCAGGGCTTTTCTTTATAGATACTCCGGGCCATGAAGCATTTACCACCCTCCGTAAAAGAGGTGGAGCGCTTGCTGATCTGGCGATATTAATTGTGGATATTAACGAAGGGTTCAAGCCGCAAACTTATGAGGCTTTGAACATTCTTAAAATGTATAAAACTCCTTTTATAGTTGCGGCAAATAAGATAGATAAAATATTTGGATGGCAGCCAAATGAAGGCACACCGTTTATTCAGTCCTTTTTTAAACAACCTCAAAACGTTCAGGAAAAAGTTGATACGGGTCTTTATGAACTTGTTGGAATTCTCCATGACCAGGGATTTGAATCTGAAAGATTTGATAGAATAAGTGATTTTTCCAGTCAAATAAGCATCATCCCCCTAAGTGCAAAAACAGGTGAAGGAGTTCCTGAACTTTTAGCAATGCTCATGGGGCTTGCAAGACAATATTTAAAAGAGCAGCTTAAGATTGAAGAAGATGCCCCTGCAAAAGGAACCATTCTTGAAGTAAAAGAAGAAGTTGGACTTGGAGTAACCATAGATGCTGTAATTTACGATGGAATACTCAAAAAGGACGATGTCATTGCCATTATGAAGGCTGACGATGTAATAACCACCAGCATACGGTCACTCCTAAAGCCCAGACCACTTGAAGAGATCAGGGGAGAGAAGAAGTTCCAGAAGATTGACGAGGTTATCGCTGCTGCTGGAGTCAAGATAGTAGCCCCAAATATTGAAAACGCTGTTTCAGGGTCGCCGCTACGTGTTGCACGTGGAAATATTGAAGGCGTAAAAGAAGAAATTTTAAAAGAAATTGAAAACATAAAAATAGATACTGACGAACTTGGAATTGTGGTTAAGGCAGACACGCTGGGCTCACTTGAAGCGCTGGTTAACCTGCTTAGAGGTATGGATATTCCAATAAGGTCCGCGAATATTGGCGATGTCTCCAGAAGGGATGTAGTCGATGCTGCAATTTCTAAAAAAGAAGAACCTCTTTATGGAGTTATAATTGCCTTCAATGTAAAGATCCTTCCTTCTGCTTTTGAGGAAATTAGATCATCAGAAATTAAGCTTTTCTCTTCTAACATTATATACCAGCTAACTGAAGATTACCAGGCATGGATAGAGCTGTACGAGGAAGAAAAGAAAAGGGCATATCTGGATGCTGTTATAAAGCCTGCAAAGATAAGGGTAATTCCTAAACTGATATTTAGAAATAGTAAACCTGCAATAGTGGGCATTGAAGTTTTAGGTGGAACAGTTAAACAGGGTTACGGCCTTATAAGGGGAGATGGTTCTAAGGTTGGAAAGGTTGAAGGGATGCAGGATAAGGGAGAAAACTTAAAATCAGTGTCAAGGGGCAAAAAAGTTGCCATGAGCATAAAAGATGCAATATTTGGCAAGAATTTTGATGAAGGAGATGTTTTATACGTGGATATACCTGAAAATCACTACAAAATCCTTGAATCAGAACTTAAAAGTAAGCTCAGCGAAGATGAGTATGAAACACTCCACGAAATAGTGGATATCAAACGGAAGGAAAATTCTGACTGGGGAATGTATTAATATTTAAGTATAATTCAGATTAAACTAATAAAAAATGGATAATAGTACAGAGATTAGATGGAGGAGATAGATTGGCATTTAAATTAGTCATTTCAGAAGGAGAAAAAACTCATCAAATAGAGGTTGAACAGGCACAGTCAAAAAAATTACTCGGTTTAAAAATAGGGGAGGAAATTGAAGCTTCTTTAGTTGGTTTAACCGGATACAAGCTTAAAATCACAGGAGGAAGCGATAAAAATGGGTTCCCTATGAAAAAAGATGTGGATGGACCAAGAAGAATAAAAAGCCTTCTTTCTGGCGGTATTGGATTTAAACCAAAAATGGACGGACAGAGAAGGAGGAAAACTGTTCGTGGAAACACAGTATCTGATGATATAGTTCAAATTAACACAATTGTTACAGAAAAAGGGGCTAAAAGTATAGACGAACTTTTAGGATCCAAGGAAGCAGAATAATTAAATCATTTTAAAGGATTCAGGTGTAACTCGTGAAAACACAATCTGAAATAAACATAGGGCTTGTAGGACACGTTGATCATGGTAAAACCACATTAACAAAGGCTCTATCAGGTATATGGACTGATACACACAGTGAAGAGACTAAAAGGGGGATATCAATAAGACTGGGTTATG
>JAVSLW010000028.1 GCA_039666455.1 Methanobacterium sp.
TCCATACCAAGTATTATCTGTTATATTGTTGTTTTGGATTGTGTTATCATTTGAATGGCTTAATTCAATTCCCATCCAACTATTATTTGTTATTTTGTTATTTTGGATTGTGTTATTATTTGAACTTGTGAGGGCAATTCCATAATGATCAATGTTTGTCACTGTATTACTCTGGATGGTATTATTATTTGAATAATAAAGCCATATTCCGTAAGGATTATTTGTTATTGTGTTTCCAATTAGTGTGTTGTTGTTTGAGTGCCAGAGGTAAATACCAGTTGCAGCAATGTTTGTTATGGTATTTCCAGTTATTATGTTGTTGTTTGAATAGTCTAGACGGATTGCATCCCAACTGTTTGTTATAGTATTCCCATTGACAGTGCAGTTATTAGCATCATTCAAATTAATACCATGTGAACTGGTTGCACAAATCAATGTAAAACCCTGAATTGTTGAACCACTACCACCAGAAGTAATAGTAATAACTGGTTTTGACGAATTTACAGTTTGAATAGTTACATTCACACCAAAAACAGGTCTTAAAATAAGTTGTTTATTTATAATAATGTTTTCAGTGTAGGTTCCGTTCTTAACCTCAATAATATGACCATTTAAAGTTAAATTATCATCTATAGCATCCTGGATTCGTGAATACGTTTTATTAGTATTTATATTGATTATTGGAAGATTAATTGTGTAATTTATGGTTTGAACCTGTGCCTGGTTACCAGCAGAGTCCACAGCCATTAACTTCAAAATAGTGGTAGTGGGGATGTTTATAGGGCTTACATACCTTGTGCTTGAAGTTGTGGGATCACTACCGTTAACAGTGTAATAAATTACAGGATTAGGGTCAAAATCATCCATTACAGTTAAAGTTACAACTGGTGCAGTGTTGTAAACTCCACCTGCAGGATTTACAGTTACTATTGGTGCTGTTGTATCAATATTTTCAAGGGTTACATTTGTTTGCATTAATTGATTAGCTAAAGTGGCTGTAATATTTGCAATACCTGAAATGGACGTTCCACGGTTAAATGCTGCATTAGCTTTACCATTACGTGTGCACGCTGTACCAGTAATAGTTCCTAAGTTAGTAGCAAAATTCACTGGAATATTATCCGGAATATGGCCCTGAGAAGAAGTGTCTCCACCTTGATTATTATGAGTTAAATCAGCTGTTATAGTGGAATTTTGGTTTGAAACAGTGCTAGGTGTGGCATTTACTTTTAAAACCAGCCATGGATCATAATTCACTATCCCATAATCTATATAGATATCAGTGGGGCTATTCCAGGATTCTGTTGGATTATTTGAACCCCACCAGTTATTCTGCGCATTTACTATTCCCTCTTCAATATAAAGTCCCCAATCATTCTGAATAATATTATTAAAGCTAATATTTGCTGCATAGAAACCATAAACATATAATCCAACCATATTGTGGGATATTGTGTTGCCATAAACTGTGTTATTAACACCATCCCGAATTTTGACACCATCCCATTGATTATGCTTTATATTACTATCTGAAATAATGTTATTAGAACCATGATTAATGAGAATACCCCTACAGTTATTATGAATTATATTTCCTAAAATTACATTATTATTAGAATTATCAATGTAGATGCTTGAACAATCAAAGCCTGTAGCTCCAGTTATAATGAAATTCTGTATAACCGAACCGCTTCCATTAATATTTATTCTAAAAACTGGAAGGTTAGGATCCAAAGCTTTTACAGTCACATTTCTTCCAGAAGCTCCTGTTAAAGTAAGCTTTTTATTTATAACAATATTTTCTATATATGTATAATCAGTTCCATTGTCATCGTTTACAATAATGGTATCATTCGAAGAAGCATTGTTTACAGCTGCTTGAATACTATTTCCAGGATTAACAGTCCAGTTAGCAGCAGATACTGTCCCCATAAACATTACAAATATCACAAAAAAGATTGTTATGACTAAAATTTTTCTTACATCATTCATAGCCCTTCCCCGACACGATTATTGCTACATATCGATTGAAAGGAACTAATATTTAATACTTTCGATTCATAAAGACTATAAAACTTACTTGGTTGGAAATATTCTCAGCCAACACATTCAAAAAAAAAAATTATAGTTAAAAAAATATAGGACCCTAAAGAGTTATTTTTTATTTTCTAACTCTTTAATTCTTTCATTTAAGGCCCTTATTATTATGTCCTGTGCGTCTTCAAGCTGTTCTTTTTCACCGTAAAGCACTGGCCCGTAATCAGTTTGTTTCACTTCTAACTCATGTTTTTCCAGTATTTCAGCAAGTATTTGCCCTGAAACTCCAGGAGGTATCCTCATTTCATATTTCACTAAATCACCTGTATATTTCATAAATTTTGTTAATTATTCTGTAATTTCATTTTCAAGATATTTCCGTACTGGCTTTAATATTTTAATTATATCTCTGGTTACAGCATTTTTAAGGTCTAATGGATGTAATTCACCATGACTGTATGATTCTAAAAGCTCACCATAGGTTAGTTCAAGATTTCCTCCAAATTTAGGCGGTCTTTCAATTAACATTGTATCATACTTATCATATATGAAGTGTTTTGCTATTTCTATGATTGGATTTCCTTCAATCAAGCCTTTAGGGCAGAAACTGTTCTTTATTTTCTTTTTAATGGATTCTGGAGAGTCATCAATGGCTATGAAATTTTCTTTGCTTGAAGACATCTTTTCACTGCCATCAGTCCCATGAAGAAGGGGTGTATGGATCATAACCGGTGCTGAAAATCCGATTCTGGATAAATTTTCTCTGGCAAGCATGTGGATTTTTCGCTGCTCCATTCCACCAACTGCAACGTCTGTATCCAAAAATAGCATGTCAACAACCTGCATAATCGGATATATGACTTCTGCAACTTTATGATCTTCTTTATGCCTTGTTATCTGGGCCATACTTCTTCTTGCACGTGCAAGTGTTGTTGAAAGTGCAAGTTCATATACTTTAAGGGTATAATTGTCTGCAGTCTGGAAAGAAGACCCTGAAATAAATTCAGTCTCTTCATTTAGACCAAATGCAAGGAAACATTTTTTCATATGGTCTGAGATTTCTCTAATTTCTTCAAGAGTTCCTTTTCCATTTAAATAGGCGTGAAAGTCTGCTAAAAGGATTTTAATCTTAAAACCTGCTTTTTGGAGGTCTATCATTTTTTTAACGGTGATAGCATGTCCAAGATGAACTTTACCTGAAGGTTCATAGCCTATATAAGCTACAGGAGAATCTTTCTGGAGTTTTTCTTTAAGTTCATCGTGGGATATTATTTCAAGCGTTCCACTTTCTATCATGTCTATTTTAGTATTTATGTCCATCATATCACCGTAAATTATCTAAAATTAGTATATTTTATCTAATTTAAAGAATCAGATAATTTATGTTATTTAAATCATATTAAACTTATATCTTAATACAATTTAAATATTTTGAAAATTCCCCACAATATGAATATCACTGTCAATTACAATTACTGATACCACTGACCCGACTGGAATATCTGCAGTTTCTTCATTAATTTTAATGTCTACAGGTTCATAAGAATCAGGATGCAGAACCTGTATTGAATCTGGAGTTTTTGCAGTTACAGTACTTTCTTTAATATCTTCTTTCAAAGCAACAGTTTCTATTTTACTGTAATCTCTCCACTGCACAGATATATTGCTTAAAGAATCCAGATCTTTAAAGATAACTTTTTTACCGTCAATACCAAGTACTTGCCCTAATGAGTTTCCATATTTAATAAAGTCATTAATTCTAAAATAAGGTATTCTAAGCGAAATCCAGATTCTATGCAGGTCTTTACCTGTTGATTTATCTCTCCCCATCAGTCGGGGTGATTCTTTTATTACACCCCCAAAACGATCCTTTAAAGTGCTTGCCAATCGTTTTGCAACCTTGTAAGAACCAACGTAATAGTCTATTCCTTCTTTAAGCACAGCACGCTTGGAAATGTAGGCCATCCTGTTTTTTCTGGAAAATTTATCGATGTTTTCTGAAATCAGAGCATCTATCACCGCAGCTTCTTCTTCATCAGGAACTCGGTTGTCAGCTCTAAACTGGATTACTGCTTCATAGTATCCTGATGCAAATTTACTGCACTGCGGACATACCGTTCTTATTATCTTGACATTAATTTTGTAGTCCTGCAGAATTGTCTGACCCAAAACATCAGCTTTGAGGTGAACAATGCATTCAATGATTGATCCTCGTGCGGATAGAGTTTCCACGTTAATTTCAGTCATTTCAGCATATTTATTTAAAGTTATATGTTTATTTATGGTGTTTAGAATAATTTCTTCATCGGACAATTCTAATTCATACCATTTACCACTAACAAGCTGTGATTCACAGTGGGCACATACAGTAATTTCTATTTCATCCGGAATACGTGCTAAAATCAGCTCTTTTAAAAAACATGACTTGCAGACGCCGTTTATAATTTCCTGGTCAGTTTCTCCGCATTTTGGACAAAACATAATCGATCATCAGGGAATTTATTAAAAAAGGATAAATAAAAAAAATCTATTTACAGGGTCTTTAGTGGAGCTTTTGCACCACAAGCTTCGCATTTTAACAAAAATATACGGTCTTCTCTAACTATTCGTGTATCTGGCCTGTTACACTCATGGCACATGATGAATCTTTTCACATAATCATCTATTCTGTCGTTTATGAGATAATGGGTGAACTTACCCTGCATAATGGCTCTGCTCCCTTCTAAATTTCCTGCAGTGCCTAATTCTCTTAATAAAAACTTGAGAAGATGCTGTGAGTCTCTGTTTAATGCTTCTGCAATTTCTTTGAAATTCTGTATTATGGTTCTATTTCCCTGAATTACAGAATAAGCACGGGGTACATTAAATCTTTTGGTTTCAAGAACCTTTTGTGGTAACTGGTCTATAGCCCTATCTAACAATTTATCATAATCGCTCATATTTTTAACCTCCCAAAAAAATTGCCCGAAAACTGTCAAAATCCCTCAATCTTCGATTTTGTGGGATTTTCGACGGCTTTGTTTTCGAGGGAATTCAGTAATCTTAAAATAATTTTTAAAATTAGAGATATTTAATATATGTCTTTTATAACATAAAAAATTAATGGTTGAATTTCAATTACACAGTTTTCAGATAACCTGCTTGAGGCTCAAATATCAGCCCTTGCTGCTTTAATTTGTTAATTATCTCCATAACTTTATCTTCACTTACATTGTACCGGTCTGACATTTCACCAGTTAATATGCTGACTGGAACTCTGCCCCCATATTCATCACTTAATTCTTTAATGATATCCAGGAGAACCCGAGCTTTATCTCGTTCTGATTTTGGTGTACGTCCTTCAACTTTGTCTATATCAACTTTACCTGTTTCAGGATCCATGCCAACCTGCTTCATACATTCCTGTTGCAGTCTGATGGCCCTTTTTGCATCTTCAGCAGTAACTTCTTTTCCTAAGCGTATTTTACAGTTTGCTTCAGATAAACGCACTAAAGCTTCCAGCTGACGTGCTGTAATTGGAACTGGAGAATCATCATCTTCTGCACTCCCCCTCATTCCCACATAAAACTCTTGAAGGACTTCGATAGCACCCTGCGTAAGCTGTGGATGAGTCTGTTTCCTTGCATAAGCGATATACTTCCTTAAAAGTTCAGGATCAATCTCAAAAGGAATAGAAGTATTTTTATGAATGTTTAAGATGTGTCCTGCAAGTTTTTTATCTCTCTCAGCATTTGGTTTATCCTCGACAATGAAGATCAGATCAAACCGGGAGAGAATAGGGGCCGGTAGATTTATCTGTTCTGCGATGGATTTATAACGGTCGAATCTCCCAAACTTGGGGTTTGCAGCTGCAAGCATGGCGCACCTGGAATTTAATGTAGCCATTATTCCGGCCTTTGCTATGCTTATTGTCTGCTGCTCAAGTGCCTCATGTATAGCAGACCTGTCTTCAGACCTCATTTTGTCCAGCTCGTCTACACAGACGTTTCCACGATCTCCTAAGACCAGTGCACCTGCTTCAAGTGACCATCCCCCCAGATCGTCTTTAACAGCTGCTGCTGTGTTATGGACCACTATCCCATTTGCTATGAAACTATGAGATTTTTCGACTGTTAGATCATAAACATAGTTATATGGCGAGTTGATGATTTCAACTTTCTTTATCTTTTCAAATAAAATGTCAGAATAAGCCAAGCTTTCAAGGTATTGAAGTTTTTCTCTAATTGTCTCTTCTTGAGCTTGTAACTCACTTAAAATCAAAGCAAGCGATGCACGCACTTTTTTATCTTTTATTCTTTTTGTAACTTTCAAAATCTCCGATTTTGAATGCCGGGGGAAATGTATTTCCTCGGCCACAAATCGAAGATTTGTTGGCCCAAACACTTCGTGTTTGACGGCTTTCAAAAGCTTCGCTTTTGATGCCACAAAATCAGAGATTTTGCAGGCTTCGTGTTCGGCGGGTTCAACAAGGATGTTAAACGGTACTTTTGTGTTCCTTCCTTTTCTTCTGAAATAGTCATAAAATGCCATTTTGTTTAATTTGAGCTCTTCATGACTCGAAAGTTTCCCAATTCCTGATCTAATCTCATCAGGTATCTCTATTTTGATATTTTCAATTGAAGCTTTTGATTTTAGGTTTCCAATAACTTTTTGAAGGGATTTTCTTGAAATAGCATCTCCTTTTTCAACTAAATGTCCAAAATTTGACCCATATGTTCCTTTAACGCTTATTCCATAGAAACTTCTTATTTCTTTTATAGTTTCTCCAATTCCAGGGATTACATCTATATTTGTGTCTATCTTCTGTTTCCTTCTTTTACTTAATAATTCCTGGAGTTTATTTTTCTTCTTCGGATGTTCAAATCCAATTAGCATGCCAAACTTTTCTGTTGTTTCTCCAGAAATTCGGATGACATACTGATCATTCCTCTTTATAACCTTTTTTCCTCTTATCTCTGTAATTTCTCCTTTAACTCCTCTCTTTCTTAAATGTGCTATTATTCCAAATCTTAGAAGTGCAAGTTGGAGTTTTTTAGCTAATTTTTCACTTGCCGTGTAAAACTCAATGGACGAGGAACCATTATCACTTATGACAACTGTTCCGTCGGAATCGAATAATCCCCTTATAAATGCTGCAAGTTCTTTATCTGGAAGAGAAAATATGATCTCACTAATATCGAGTCTATTAGATTTGGGGGATTCGGGAATACCGAGTCTGTTTAAAATATGTGCGATGATCTTTGAATGGAACCTAATACTTGGCACTCTTTCTTTCGAAATCCCACAAAATCTTCGATTTTGGGGCCTTCGAAAATCTTTGATTTTCGATGCCCCGGAAATTCGTAGAATTTCCGAGGGCCCCAAACACTCTGTGTTTGAGGGCTCTGATTTCGAATGCCCGAACACCTTGTGTTCGACGGCTTTTTGAAAACTTTCTTCTGGCTCGATCCCGAAAAGTTCGCCCACAATAGATTTGAATTTTTCTCTAAGCTCTTTATTGCTATTTGAAAACCTTATAGAATAACCACCGCGGGGTGTAATTCTAATATCTCCATCCCCAGCTATTAAGCCTGCGAAGTATAAAAATCTCTCATTTAAGTATTTAGGAAGCTTTATTGAATGTCCATGATATTGTGAAAAACCCTGAATTTTGTCACTTAACTTTTCCAAACTGTAACTGGTTTTTTTACTAAGTTTTAAGAGTATCTTTAAGTTAATATTACCTCGAGCATTTTCATTTGTCCAGTTATGATAAAGAAGGTTTTCATTAACTCCAAGCTCTTGGGCGAGTTCTCTAATGCTTTTTTCTTTCTTAATTTTCTTGATAAATTTTTTTACTAAGGGTTTTGCTCCGTAAACCACAACATTATCGATATCTTTGATAAGTTCGAGTGTTAAAACATTTTGTCCTCTGTGTTCTAATTTTCTTGTTGTTGCTACATGGTTGTTTTCTTCAAATCTTTTAGCTTCCATCCACCTTAATTCTCCATTTTCAAAGCTTAACACTTTTGTTTCTGGTGTTAAAATCAATTCCTTCCTCGTTTGTGTTGTTATTTTAACCAGTTTTTCCGGAGCTTTAAGTTTCCAGATTTTATCAGAGACTTTTGAAGATAGTTTTGTTGAATTAATAGTTTGAATTTTAATTGGTTTTTTAAGCGTTGATACATAAATCTCTGGTTTATATTCAATAGGTTTGGTGAGGTTTTTGCGGGCGAATTCCCCAATTTCAAATGCCCCTTCTTCTGTAAAGATTAAGCTTTCAGGAGCTACACACAGTCCAACACCACTTGTGCCCTTACCACTGGTGTAAATGCCACGTGGGGCCAGTTTTGAAACGTATTTAAGCATTTGGGATTTACCAATCCCTGGATCCCCTACAATCAGGATGTGGATATCTCCTCTTATTCTGGTTTTGTCCTCGAGCTCTTTGGGAGCTCCTCCAAACAATTGAAGAGCTATAGCTTCTTTTACTTCCCTGTAACCTTGAATTGAAGGTGCTGTGGAGTTAATTATTTTATTGTAAACATCAGGATTTTTTGCAAGTTCTTTTATTTTTTCCTCATCCTCTTCACTTATCTGGAGCTCTTCAAATTCCTGTTCCAGTGCTTCAATGTAATTGCAGTAAATATAATTTTTAAAGAGTTTTGTTTTTTCATCACGAACAGTTTTAAGGGTCCCGGTTATTCTTATGATATCTCCAGGGGTTATAGTGTCTACTAAATCGTCTTCTAATACAACATTAATTTGTCTTGGTTGTTCTCCACCAGATAAGTTCTCCAGAGGTTCCTGAAGTCTGGTTGTTTGGGTATCTAAAAATTCAGATTCTTCCTGGAGCAATCTAAATGATCTCCCCCCACAATCATTACAGAGTGCTGGTTCGCTAACCAGGTTGCTTTTCTGGGGAACTTCGTGAAGTCTCATACAGCTTCTACATTCAAACATTGCATTAATTATTCTTGGACGAATTTCATTGGTTTTCCTGATAATTCCGTCCACTGCAACAAATTTACCTATGTATTTACTCCTCAAATCCCTTAATGGAATAATATTACTTAAATTTTGGAATCTAACATTTAAATCCGCATTCTTACGTGTTGTATCAATGTTTTTAATAGCCTTCCCCGCAGCTTTTATAACCTCTTCTGGTTTTTCTATTAATAAATCTGCCAGATCAGGGTCGAACATTTCAAGTTGAAGGTAATCTACAACCACTGATCGTTCATCAGGATACTTTTCAAGCGCTTTAAAGATAGCGTCCTTGTATTCTGTGGAGAAAAAATCCTCAAATTTGGCTACTGATGTTTTTGATTTTTCTGTTATGGTGTCCATCGTTAAGTATATCTGTAAATTATAATAATATTCTTTACTATTAAATGCCAGAAAATGTCACTAAATTACAACTATTATATACAATGAAACCAGAATTAAATTAACTTTTAGATTATTTTTTATATTAAGAAGTTCCACGGTGATTAAATGAAGAGATCAAGATTAAATCTATTTAAGGCGACATCAATGACAATATCCCTTCTGGGCATAATTATGATAATAGCTACAGTAGGTGTTTTTACATATATTGCTATTCAGGGGTTATCGTCTCAGGTTTCTTCAAATGTGGACAGTGGTTCAGCTTATGATCAGCTTGCTGCATTAAAATCAGAATATTCTTCATTAAGTAACCAGTTTGATGTGGTTAAAAGGAAAGTTAACAGTTATGGGGATAAAAAAGCCAAAAATAATCTTTATAATACACAGATCGAGCTTGTAAAGGCCAATTCTGCAATTGGAGATGTAGAAAGTGCTTTATCATCAAACCTTCCTGCAGATGAGGTAAATAATAGAATCAGTATTGCTGCCAATCAGCTTCAAATAGCAAAAAATAGTCTTAATTCAGTACAGGGATGAGTTTAAATAAAAAGATCAATGATTGAAGATCAATGATTGAATACTTTAAAATGCCATTTTAAGTGTATCATGGAACCTTTCATTGATCTTGCACTGCAATGCTTGTCTTGCCTCCCTTTCACGTAATGCTAAGCTAATTGCTCTTTGAGCCATATCTTCTAACTCTTCGCGCGGCAGTTCTTTAATACGTCTAATCAGTGTATCTTTCTGTATGTATTCACTTTCAAGCAAGAAATAAAATGAGTTTTTGAAAAGTTTTTCATCTATGTTTCCCATGATATATTAAATTGATTTTTATGATTTATAAATTTTACCTATCCTGTTTTTAAATAATTATTTCAAATATAGTATTACTTAAAAAAAGGGGACATGTTAATTATTAATTTATGTAACCTTTTACTTTAAAATTCTAAAATTATTTCAAAATCAATATCTTTTCAGGGCTATTAAATACATTTCCATGCTTCCCTTTTTTGAAGAAGGTGGTTTGGTGGTTTTAACAATCTTAAACTCTTTTTTAACTTTTTTAAGGTATTCTTCAAATCCTTCCCCTTGAAAAACCTTGACAACCATATTGCCTCCGATTTTCAAAATGGAATCAGATATTTTCAAAACATTTTCGGCAATATCTATGGATTTTAGCTGGTCAATATCCTTTATTCCTGTTAATTTAGGTGCTGCATCTGATAAAATCACGTCAGCACTCAGGTCAAGTTCGCTTTCAATCTTATCAATAACATCTTTCTTTGTAAAATCTCCAGTAATCTGTACAAAATTATCCTCTTCAAAAGGCATGATCCTTTGTAAATCAACGGCAACAACCTTACCTTCCTCTCCAACAATTTCCAGAGCTACCTGGGACCAGCCACCAGGAGCAGCACCCAGATCCACCACATAATCACGAGCTTTGATAATTCTAAACTTTTTATTTAGCTGTAATAATTTATAAGACGCCCTGGAGCGATATTTCTCTTTTTTCGCCATTTTATAATAATGCTCTTTCTTTTTTTCTGTATCCCATCTTTTTCCCATGATACACATTCCTTTCTATAATCCTTTTTTTGGCTTAAAATTAAGTGCTTTACAGGTTGAATCAGCAATTTTTACTATTTGAGCATCTACTTTTTTGTTATCAAGTTCCAGAAGCATAACTGATGGATCAGATAATCTGGGAACAGTGGCACTACCTGGATTTAACATGAGTATATCTCCAACTTCTTTTATAAACGGCCAGTGAGTATGGCCTGTAATAAGCACCTCTACTCCCATTTCCATTGCCATATATTTCAATTGCTGGGTATCTCCCCTTGGATAAACTTCACCATGATTAAGGCCAACTTTTAGCCCTTCAATTTCAATAGAAATGCTTTTAGGTAATTTAATACCATAAGCCCTATCCATATTGCCTTCTGAACATTTAGTAGGAGCTATTTGCTCAAGTTCTTCCATAATACTCAAAGAAACCAGATCACCAGCATGTAAAATCAGGTCAACATTTTCAAATACTTTAAAAACCATTTCCGGTATTTTTGAAGCCCTTTCAGGGATATGAGTATCAGATATAACACCAATTAACATTTATTTTCTCCTACCAGATCAATAATTAATTTACACAGTTTATTTATAAAAACATTCCCTCAAATTCTGTGACCACAATCAAGATATTATACTAATTGCAATTTTTATTGTTTTATCTGGAAATAACACAACATAATAGAAAAAATTACATATGACAGAAATGTGAGGATATTCACATTTTGTTGTATTCAATTATATTTTACAGTGATTACAATATTTTTTTAGGGATAAAAAAAAGCTAAGATGATAAAATGGTCTCTATGGCTTGTAAATGGTTATTAGCATTAATTCTGGTAAACAATATCTTTTTATTTCCAGTTTATGCTAATCATTCGTCTCAAAGCGTAAGCGTTGCAATACATCCTTCAACTGCAGCTTCAATGACCTATACAGAAGATAATAGTCCAGTTATCCTACCGCTCCCTTTTGGAAATGGTGATTATATCGGAAATATACGATTTACAAACCCCTCTAATCAGAATACAGAACTCTGGATTAAAGTAAACGGAATTAATACTGAAACAGGAGACACTTTTAAACTGAATGATATAAAATACCGGATTCAAGGAACAGATAAACAAAAGGAATTAAAAGATTCGTATACAAAGGCAGGAGTATTAAATAATCCTGAGCAGGGAAGTAAAGAGATACCTGCCTTAAATTTCAACATAATGTCTTCAACAATACCCGATAATTGCACTGTACAGATATACATTACCAGTATAAAATACAATTCAACCGTTCCTGCAATTTAAGTTAAATTTAACACTCTTTTTTGCATTAAATAGGAAAGCAATTATATATGAATAACTCCACAGTTTATAAATGATTTTAAGATGAAATTTAATAATTTATAAACCGGATGGTTTAAAAACTTTGAAAATAATATTATAAATGGAGAGGTTTTATTGGAAATTAGAATTAAGGTTGAAGAGGAAGATGAAACGCCAGGAAAACTCCGGAACTTATTAAACAATGGTTTAAAAGGTAAATATGTTTTACAGTCCATTACTCAGGATACTGAAAAAGGAGAGTATATTTTTAGATATAAAAAGAGGTGAACTACCCTCCCACTAAAGAGCCTGTAGAACTTTCGAAAATAGTAAATTTTCGATGTTTACGAACATGTTCATAAAAACAAAAATCAAAATTTTTTGCGATGTTTACAAAACGTTAACCGCATTTGTTTAAAACCTTCATTATCTCAGATAGGTGATAATCAATGGTTTCAACCTGCTCTTTATTTAAAGACCTGGTCCGCATTAAAAAGCTGAATCGTTCGAAAACATGCCCCATTTTGTTCAGTACTTCGTTTCTATAAACTTTATTTTGGAACATTAAAACACCTGTTTTATTATTTTGTTTCACTTACAGATAAATTTAACTGTATATTAATAAAAAGAAAATAAATGAGTCCATTATTCCAGAAAATTCATTTTTTGCCCGATGTCCTGTTTAAGAGCCTTTCTGTAAACATTCCATGCTGTAACAATATCTTGAACAGCCAGTCCAGTTGAATCGAATACTGTAATTTCTTCATCTGATGTTCGACCGGGAACAGTGCCAATTATAACATCTCCAATTTTTCCATGGATATCGCTTCTTCTAACCAGGCCTTCATGAACAGGAATGTTAATTTCACCACTGTGTCTGGCCTGTTCCCAGCAATCAATAATTATAGTAGCTTTTTGAAGTATATGACTGTCAAGTTCCTGTTTACCTGGAGCATCAGCACCTATTGCGTTTATATGAGTCCCATCATCAACCCATTTAGATTTAACAACAGGTTCACGCACAGGTGTTGTGGTCAACAGAACATCTGCACCTTTAACAGCTTCTTTAATTGTATTCACTGCTTTAACATCAATTCCATATTTTTCAGACGCTTTTTTGGCGAAGTTTTCCCTTGTCTGGCATGTCCTGCATGAAACTCTAACCTCTTTAATGTCCATCACTTCGTTTATAGCTTCAAGACCGACTGCTGCCTGAACTCCTGCTCCAACAAGCCCAACTATTTCTGAGCTGTCTTTTGCCAGGTATTTTGTGGCAACTCCTGCTGCAGCGCCGGTTCTCATGTTTGTAATCCATGTTCCGTCCATTACAGAAATTGGAAATCCAGTTTGAGGATCTACAAGTTCTATTATGGCCATTACTGTGGGTAAACCGAACTTTTCAGGATTATCCGGATGCACGTTAACGTTTTTTACTCCTGATTCATCCATACCTCTGATAAAACAGGGCATGATCCTAAGATCTCCCTTGAATTTTTTATAGAACAGATATTTTTTTGCAGGCATCTGGACTTTTCGCTCTGCATGAACTTTATATGCAATTTCTACGCTTTCTATTATTTCATTCATGGTCATAAGGCTACTGATTTGACTTTGATTTAATAGAATTGTCTCATACATAGATAAACCTTGTTTCAGTTTGCATTTATACTATAAGGTGTTAAATTTCTGGAGATTTTTCAAGAATTCTTATAACCTTTGCCTTAGTTGTCTCTTTTGAAAATTTCATACAGCCACTTCTGCAATAAAGGTTTCGATAATTTCTTCTTTATCAAACGCTTCATTTCCAAAAGTTTCTATATGAAACTTTATAGCTGATTTAACATCTGTCAGGGCTTTTTCGTATGTATTACCTTCTCCAACAACAACACCTTTAAAACCAAGAGGATAAGCCACATATCCTTCTGAATGCTTCTCAACAATTATTTTTATTCTTTTCATAATCATCCCTTCAAAACTTTTTTACTTTTATACTCCTAATTTTAAAGCTAAACCAAACATTTTTCTGCATGGTTCTATAATTAGAACGTATGGTACAAAAATTAGAACAACTTAACCTGGAGCATCTGGCAACTAAAAACACCATAAAAATACTGAGGTTTCTTATACTAAAACCATACCTTTCTTTTAGTCTTAGCAAATTATCGAAAGAGCTCCTGATTTCTAAATCAAACGTTTTAAGGATTTTGAAGGTTTTAACTAAACATAATCTTATTTTAGAGCATAAATCAGGACGTAAAAAAGTTTATAAATAGTCATCTACATTAATTTCAACATTTATTAAATCCTTTTTCAGCATTTATATCAGTTCTATATCTTTTAAATGACATTGGCCAATAATAAATAAATTAAATCTCAATTTCTATTTTATTAAAATTCACCACTGGTTTTTTAGCATTTTTAGGTCCATGCTCAAATTTAAGAAGCCCACTTTCAGCTAATTTACTAACCTTGGGTTGTATTGTTTTAATATCCTTATTCATTATATGAGATAAGTTTCTTATTGATTTGGGATGCTCTTTTTTAATTACATCTAATAGTTGAAGATCAGACATTTTAAGGTCTGTATCTTGAATGAAAATAATGTCTTCCTGTTCTATTTTAGCTTCAGGATGCTCTAAATGATATATCCAATCATCTAAGTCGAGGGTGTAAAGCGGGTTTTCAGGGTCTTTTTCGATTAATCTTTTAAGTTTATCTATTGATTCATATTTTTCTTCCATTTGCTGGACAAATTCGGCTCCGGTCATTTCCCTTTTTAATTTTAGCATCATAATATTAACTTCCTTAATTTTTCAAAGTCTATTTTATTTTCTTCTAAAATATGCTTTATTATTATCTTTTTAAGGATTTCAGGGTCTTTAATTTTTAATTCGGCTCTATCAGAGTGTATGTGAACTCCATGATAATAATTGTCTATTTGTAGCCTGTCAGGCATTACGATAATAGCCCAGCCTCTTTCAGTTTTTCGGTAAATAAAGGTTCGGTTACCTATTTGTGTTTTTTCGCTACTTTCCCTTTTCATGTTATACTATTCCCTTCATCATATATATAAATATCATGGTATAAATACCATCACATAATGACTGTAAAAACAAACTACTACTAAGAACTCCTTTGCAAAGAAGCTTACTTTTAATCTTTAAAGTGAAATTCTTTTTCATTTCTATCATTCTCTATATTTCTGATTTTAGATTACTTAATTATATCTAATTCTATAAATTATGACTATACAATTAGTTTATTGTCCTAATGTTACAGGAAAACAAATTTTTAAAGTGTTTTTCACTAAATAAACTTAATCAGCGTTTATTGATGCAAAAAAATACTGATAGGAGCATAATCAAAAATTAGGCATTTATAACTTGAAATATTAAGCAGATGGATAGAAAATCCAATACTATTTCCAGAAAATATCAAAAAACAATAAGCCTATTAACATGATAAACAAAAAAAAATCACATGAACCTTAGAATCATCACCGGATTCATACTTATCCTCATTTTAACCATTTTATGCATCAATTACAATGCCAATTATGAATCCCACCTTGAATATCCTTCAACCGGCGCTATTTTAGCGGAATATCCCGAAAATTCCACAGTATATGTTTCTGGAGAAGTAACCAGCCTAAACAATGATGGATTTGAGCTTCAGGATAATTATAACGGCAAAAAAGTAAGATACATAATTGAAACATCTAAAAAAGCTGGAATCGGCGATAATGTACAGGTGGTTGGAATACTCGGCCCTTCTTTTAACGTTAAAAGCACTGAAATTATTGTAATGAAGAAGTGGAGCTATGAATTCGTTCTTTTAAGGTCAGCTCTGGCCCTGGTTTTCCTGATTTTTATCTTCTTCAGCTACTGGAAATTTGACTTTAAAATATTTGAATTTATGAGGAAAAAATAAAATCAAAAAGTTAATCGTGAGGATAGAAAAGCTGAGAGGATAGTTATGAAAACAGTATTGAGTAAACTGGAAGAAATATTGGTAGGTACAATGAAGGTTGATGAAGTAACACATAACCAGTTAAAAAACATATCTCAGCGTAAGAAGATGCCTTTGGAAGATATAGTTAAAGATGCTATAACAGAGTATATCAAGAAATATGAAAAAGAAGTAGAGGTAGAGAAGGATGCTATATTCGAACTCATAGGCAGCTTTGAAACCAAAGAGGGCGATTGGAGCGAAAGAGACGATTGGAGAGAGTGAATGGAATATATCGATACAGGTGCTCTCATGCCTTAAGCGACAAGAAGAATAAGAATCACAAAAGAGCAGTGTTATATTTCAAAACAGCAGTTAAAAGAGGAGTAATATTTCTCCTTGGAAAGCATGTGCTGGTCGAATATATTGATGGCGTTGCTAAATGTGCATTTCAAATAACAGGAATATTTCAAACCTATTTATCAGACAGCCTCTTAAAAGATAGAAATCATTAATTATGATTCATCTCAAATGAATTTTTAACACCATTTTTAGCATTCATATTTATTACCTTTATTGTTATCATCATCATTTACTTATAATAAGTTAAAATCCATTATAGCTTTCAAAATTGCTCCAAAAATTATTGAATATGTTACATTAACCATATTCCCTGCCAAGTAATATAGAGAATTCTTTTTAATGTCTTCTTTCCTTATTATTGTTTTTGCAGCAAAAATTATTGCCAGTGCTGTGTAAGCATTTAACAAAATTAGCGTTATTATCAATATATTTTCACATTTGCCAATTATAAAGCCAGTATCCCACTGTTTATCTTCTGCAATTCCTTTTTTATCCTTTTTAGACGCTTTTGATAGAGCAAATCTTACAACAAAGCCGCTGGTTAAAACCAGAATTATATAACCCGCCACAACTATGATGACTTTAGTAATGTCGTCCATCTATGTCCTCCGATATAATTTTTAGAATTTCGTCTAGATCATTCTCTATTTTTCTTAATTCCTTCCAATTTGATGATTTTATGTGATACGAGACTGCTTGCTGTGTTAATCCCAATTTTTTAGCTACAGCTTTTTGATCTTCTTTTTTTTCATATTCTTTTATTATCCTTGTTTTCTTTAAAGACCAGTTTTTCTTTAATAAATATATTAAGTTTATATTATTGGTTATTAATTTATCTATTACGATGCTTCCCCTATCCATTTTAAAAATTAAAGTTTCTCCCTTTAGCAAGTGCATTAAATCCGATGCTCTATGGAAAGCGGGCCCATCCATCTGAGAGACTTTTTTAGTAGATAATCCAGTGTCTACATGTCCTTTTACTAAAACAAATCGCATAGAATAAGGGTATAATCTATTTAGTATTAAACTTATAATTTTATATAAGTTGTTTATTTTTTCCAGTAAGCATCCAATTTCATCCAAACCTTTTATTATCTCAAATTTTGCGTACATATCCTCTTTATAGAGTTCATTTAATTCAAAACACGTGTTTATTAATTTTTTTTGAAATTCTTCCCTGTTTTTTATTTTTTTTGATGAAATTACATCTCCCAATAATACATAGAACTCATCATTTTTCATAAAGAATTATCTGTAACTTAAGATATATAAACAAAATTATTTTTTGTATCATTAATTTACAAATTTATTATTTGTATTTGATAAAAACAAAATTATTTTTTGTAAAATTCGATAATTATCAGATATTCTGTTTCAAGTCCATTTTCACGCTATTTATAATTTACATCATTTTAACCATTTTATGCATCAATTACAACACTAATTATGAATCCCACCTGAAATATCCTTCAACCAGTACTATTTTAGCGGAATATCCAGAAGGATCCACAGTATACGTTTCTGAAGAAGTAACCAGCCTAAACAATGATGGATTTGAGCTTCAAGATGACTATAACGGCAAAAAAGTAAGATACAAAATTGAAACATCTAAAAAAGCTTCTATTGGCGATATTGCACAGGTGATTGGAATACTCGGCCCTTCTTTTAACGTTAAAAGCACTGAGATTATTGTAATGAAGAAAGGAGCTATGAATTTGTTCTTTTAAGGTCAGCTCTGGCCCTGGTTTTTCTGATTTTTATCTTCTTCAGCTACTGGAAATTTGATTTCAAAACAATGAAACACCTCGAAATGTGAATCAGGCTTTGAATTTGCTTGCTGATAATCATTTTGAGTATGTTAAGTCAGCATGTCCAAATTGTGAGTCAAGAAATGTGACTCGGCAGGGATATCAAGAGAGAAACCCTATTTTAGGTGAATTCGGCTCTCAAAGGATTTATATGCAAAACTTACAAAAACTTCGTTTTTGTGCATTCGAAATCGAAAACCTCAAACACTACGTGTTTTGGGCCGCCGAAAACCGTAGGTTTTCGAGGCCGTCAAAAAATCGAAGATTTTTGAAAGCCGTCGGAAATCGTAGCCCACGAACACGGAGTGTTCGGGGCTCCAAAATTCTCCGAATTTTGTGGGATTTCCGGGCATTCGAAATCAAAGATTTCGAAAGACTCACACAATACACTCAAAACCCAAACGTGCCACGAACAATTAGCTGCAATGAAAACTACTACAGACAAACACTACCAGATGAATTAAAAAGAAAATTCAAAACTCCAAACGGAATAACCAACTATCTACAAAAACAAATGAAAAACTGGACAGGAAAACACATAAAAAATACCAACTCCCAATAACTTTACAGTCCCCTTAAATCTAAAAATTTTAATAGAATTAAATCAATAGGATATGTATAAAAGTTTTTCTATGAAGTCGTATGAAAGGAGAGAAAAAAATGGATGTGATTGCTGAAGTAAGTAAAATTATAAACATCCCTAAAAAGGAGATTATAACCAAGGGAATGCTTGCTTTCATAGAAAAAGAAATTAGACTGGCAGAGTTAGACCTTGCAGATATCAGGGAGAGATATGACGTAACTACCAAAGAAGAGCTTTATAATAGAATAAAAGCCAGGGAAATAGAGAGCCATCCTGCATGGGAAGATTATATCACCTGGAAAAACAAGGAAGAATACATTAAGGATCTTAAAGATAAACTAAAGGTTATCCGGTGATTCATTGTACCAGTTATACTTGAAACTCGGTTCCATCGCCAAAGATGAATTCAGTGATATCGTGGCTTCAACCCGATTTATTGGTGGGAAGACCTCATTACCTAATAAATTAAGGATTTATTTCTTTGATGACAGCTTTTTAGATGTCTGGCTTTCCCGTGATGGTGATTATTCATATCATTGGGAACATAGAGCTCAAAGAGGCCTGTTACACCGATGGGATAATGCGCCTGATCACTTTGAATTAAACACGTTCCCTGAGCATTTCCATGATGGCTCTGATAAAAATGTTAAAGAAAGCACTTTAAATCATGATCCCAAAAAAGCCATTAGATACGTGCTTAATTTTATCAAAAATAAATTGAAAACCTTTGAAAGTTGATAAGATCATTTAATTCAAGAATAATTTTGTGATGACATAATCTAATAGAAAAGCTGAGGGGATAGTTATGAAAACGGTATTGAGTAAACTGGAAGAAATATTGGTAGGTACAGGGAAATACACCAGTAAGAAGGAGTTTATAGAAGATGCTTTGCGTGCGCTCCTCAGGGCAAAGCCAGAGTTGAAAAGAGATGTAGCAATAGAACTGTATAAAAAGGGAGAAGTATCTCTGTCCAGAGCTGCTGAGATCTGTGGACTGAATATAGAAGATTTTAAGGAGGTGTTGAAAGAGAGGGGCATTAAAATTTCAGTTCCAAGTATTCCCATCAAAGAAGTTGACGAAGAGGTAAAGAGAATATTAGAGACGGTCCGATGATTGTTTTTGATACTGATATTTTGAGCATGTTTGCAAAGAATAGATGCAGTTGATTTACTGAAGCATCTTTTTGATGATAGAGCAGTAATGACACCTAAGATAAGGGATGAAATTTCTGTGCCTCTAGAATATGGATATACGTCTCCATTAAAAGTGATTTCAACAATAAGAACTGTACCTTTAAGCAAGCAAGCATTAGAAGAATATGAAAGACTTCAAGGAAATCTAAGCTTAGGAAAAGGAGAACTGGAAGCAATCGCTTATTGTAAGACATATAAATGTACATTTGCAACCAATGACATAAAAGCAAGGGGATTTGCAAAGCGTGAAGGGGTTTCTGTTATCTCTTTACAGGCGATTTTGAAAACTCTCTGGAAAAAGAAGATAAAGAGCAAGGAAGAAGTCAAGCAAATACTTGAAAGAATTAAAGATGCAGATAATCTGGCGGTAAGCAGAGACGTTGAAATGGAAATATTTAGGGATGAAGGATCAATCTGAAAATCTCAATATTCTCAGGAGGTGAAAGGAACACATGAACATTCAAGAAATTGAGAAGAAATTAATCGAACTGGATAAAAATCTACATTCGATACTGGAAATGGTGAGAGAAGCGAAGAAGTCTGAAGAGGATGTTGTAGAATCTGTTGCCGGAGTGTGGGGATACGATGTGGATAGTGTGAAGTTCGTGAGAGAATTGAGGAGAACAGAGCAGGTATGAAACTTTTCATAGACACCTCGATCTTTGTGGATGCTTTGAGGACTAAGTAATTTGAGTCATCTAAATCTCTATTCAAGAGTTTACAGGAAGGGGATAAAGGTTTCACTTAATAAAAGCTCTGAAATTATTGTAATGAAGAAATGGAGCTATGAATTCATTCTTTTAAGGTCAGCTCTGGCCCTGGTTTTCCTGATTTTTATCTTCTTCAGCTACTGGAAATTTGACTTCAAAATATCTGAATTTACAAGGAGACGGTAAGATGCCAGACTGGATAACTCATGTTTTGGTTGCTTGGACTATTTGCACAGTTTTAAGCTTTAAATCTAAACAGTTTAATCCAGCAAATACAGCTATCTGCATGGTGGGAGCGTTAATTCCAGATGTCTATAAAATAGTGATACCACTTGAATATTTGGGTGTATATGCCTGGAACTTTATTCTGCCGTTCCACATGCCTGTAGGATCTTTTATAATTGCTACAATATTTTCATTATTCTTTAAGGAGCAGAAAACAGTGCTGTTGTTTCTTTTATTAGGGGTTTTAACTCATTACATGCTGGATTTGCTTCTTACGAATTTAAGTGAAGGTATATATTTGTTGTACCCGTTTTCGTGGAGTAGCTGGCAGTTCGATGTTATACCTGTTGATGATCTGAAAATTACTGTAATATCAATAGCTCTTGCTGTAGTGGTTTATTTTGTTTCATTTTGGAGGAAAAGAATTATTTTGAGTAATAAAACTTAAATCACTTTAAAAAATATATCTAAATATTTAAAACATCTCAAACACAGGAAATACATACTATTTAGTATTCAGTTAAAAAAATATGGTCACACTAATGTCATCGTGGTGACAAAAAAATCTGAATTTTACCTGAAAATGTCACCAGAGTGACAAATTTAACTTTGCTACATATTATAGAATAGTTAATATTCTTTAAAATTACAATTTAACTTGATAATGAAAAATAGAATAAATTCAACTTTTAAACTTCCCTCTTTTAGTTGTAAATCTGATTGCAAATCTTTCACCTGGTAACTTTTTTATACAATTGAATACAATTTTTATTCGGTCAATAAACTTTGAATATATTAATAGAGATCTTAAAATAGAATTAATAGATGATTAAATGAATGAAGAAGGACATAAGAAAAAAGCAGAAGAAATCGAATCAGCCTTAAATGAATTACTTCCAGATCCTGAAGGTAAATATGTGGTTGCTATAACTGAATTAACTTATGGAATCTTACAGCACTTAATCGCATATAACATGGAAACTAAATATGGGAGACATTTAGATACACACGTTGGCTTACCAAGAGAACTTCGTAAAGCCCAAGAAACTGAGATAGCAGAAATTTTCGAAACTCTGGACTCTTTAAGGGTTGGCAGATGGTACGGTTCTAAAGGAAACGGAGATGTTGTTAAGAAATGCCTGGAACTTATCGCAAAAGTCAAAGAATGGGAAAAGTATGATAGAAGAGGAATTTAAATTACCGCTTATGGACTTAATTGAAAAAGCTGGTGAAATACCTAATTTGATTGCTATTATATTATTTGGTTCTGTAGTTACAGGTGGTGTCTCTAAAAAGAGCGATATAGACCTGCTACTTGTTTTCGATACAGACCATAATCCTGAAATAGGGAAAGAATCAGAAATAGCCCATAAAATAGCTACAGAAATTTCTATTAAACACGATTTAAGACATCCTTTCTCCCTTATATTTGTCAATAAGAGACATATGGAGGAGATAGAGCCTGATTTTCTCTGGAATGTGGCTAAAGAAGGAATTTTGATCTGGAGTCGACCGGTGGATATTTTAATGGGAGAAAATCATCCTTCTTTAGAGCCTATGATACTTATCAAATATTCCACTAAAAATTTAGCCGAAAAAGAAAAAAGAAAATTGTTAAGGAGTCTTTATTCATCCAAAAAAAAGCTAATAAATAAAGAAAAGGAAAGATTAGGGCAAGGAATTATTTTAACCACTGCAAAAAAATTTGATAAACTTAAAGACCTTCTGGACTCATTTAACACGAACTATTCTGTTAAAAAAATATGGTCACACTAATGTCACCATGGTGACAAAAAAATCTGAATTTTACCTGAAAATGTCATCGTGGTGACAAAAAAAATCTGAATTGCAGTACGTATTTGGAATATTTAAATTTGAAGGTGAAAGAATGAATAGAATCACAGATAAAGCTGTTAAAAAATAGATAGATAGTTTTCTGGAGATGGTTAATAAAGAAATATTCGCCTGAAAAAATCTTGATATTTGGAAGCAGAGCCAGAGGAGATTATCTGATTGACAGGGATGTGGATATGAAAATTTTTAAATAATAAATCATAATTCTTATAAAATGAATAAATATCTACTGTTAAGGTGCTCTAAATGATGGATTTTAAAACCCATAAAATAGATGAATATAAACGGAAAAAAATTAAAGAGAATATTGCCTCTGCTTTAGAATTAAAAGAAGAAATAATCTTTGCTTATATTCATGGATCATTTCTAGAAGACTATTTTAGAGATGTTGACGTGGCAATCTACCTTAAGAAAGTGGGAAGTAAAAAAGAGATTCTTCAATATGAATTAGCTCTTGAAAGAGAACTTGAAGAGATCGTTGGCTTTCCAGTTGATATCAGAATTATTAATTATGCACCTTTATCCTTTAGATTTAAAGTAATAAGAGATGGAGTTCTTCTTTTCAGCAAAGATGAAGGAATTAGAAGTGATTTTGAATCATTAAGCATAGTAAAATATCACGATTTTAATTTCATAAGAAAAATGTATGGGAGAGAGGCTCTTGGCATCCGAATTCGATGAAGATAAGATATTTAAATTATCTTCAGAAGTCTTTAACTCATTAGATATGTTAAAAGAACTTTCTAAACTACCAAAGGATGATTTTTTAGAAGATAAATTTAAAGTAGCCAGTGCCAAATACTTCCTGATAGTTTCAATTGAAGCAACAATCGATATGTGTAATCATCTCATCTCAAGAAATAGATTTCGAATACCAGAAAGTTATGCAGATACATTTAAGGTAATTGCAGAGTGTGGAGTTATATCTAAAGATTTAATGGAAAAATTAATAGAAATGGCAAAATTCAGGAATAGATTGGTCCATATTTATTGGGAAGTAGATGAAGAAGTCATTTATGAAATAATAAAAGAAGACATTAGAGATATTGAAGAATTCATGGATAAATTTATGGAATTTTTGAATAAAAACTGATTAATTTAATTTTGACTCATAACTCAAAGAATATAATAAAATCACCTAAAACAATTAAATATACCTAAATAATCATTTAAAGGTCTTTTCTTTTGTAAATCTTATCATTGGGTCTAAACTTTATAGAAAAGTTATAAATTAAAACTTGAAAACTGATTAAGATTATATTTCAAATATATTTCTTAATTTTCCATTAACTTCAGACCTTAAATCATCATCCAGTTCCCCTAATTCACCCATAATCAAATCTTTTAATACAGTGGCAATTTTATCCAGCTTTATAACTGAATCAAGTTTTAATCCTGATTTTTTAAAGCCAGTATGACTTTCTTTCAATACGATATCTACATTAGATGATTTATGTGGTATTTTTGAGGATATAAATGATAGAACTACATCTTTTTCCCCTTCATAAATAACCAGAGCAGGTCTAAGTTTGGCTGCAGTTAAATCTGTAAAAGGAAATGGTACAAGAACTATCTTTCCTTTCATTTATATCTTACCTTCAAATCCTTTAACCTGTAAATATCTGGTTCATTTTCAAAAAATTCAGATAAAGACTTGTCTGATAGCTTCATCAATGATGAAATTTCCTTTTCATATAAAAGTTCATCCACCTTTTTTGAAATTTCCATTACCTGTTGTTTTATATCCCTAATATCAGCTTCCATATCAGTCATGAACTTACGCCCCTTGATAATTAATTTATTATTAAGCATGTAGTAGCTTGATTTATACTTACATTAAAGCAAGGAAAATCTAATTGTTTTATATTTCTAATTTTAGATTATTTAATTATATCTAATTCTGGGCTCTGTAAAGCTATTGGGGTTGAGCAGATTTACTGAAATATTTTTGACTTAATAATGTCTTTGTTTACTGAAAACAATAATTAACGAATATGAAATATTGATGAACATTCCAACACCCGTTAACTTTACAGTCCCCTTAAATCTAAAAATTTTAATAGAATTAAATCAATAGGATATGTATAAAAGTTTTTCTATGAAGTCGTATGAAAGGAGAGAAAAAAATGGATGTGATTGCTGAAGTAAGTAAAATTATAAACATCCCCAAAAATGAGATTATAACCAAGGGAATGCTTGCTTTCATAGAAAAAGAAATTAGACTGGCAGAGTTAGACCTTGCAGATATCAGGGAGAGATATGATGAACTCAGAGATAATTAAGGAATTAAAAGCCATAAGGAAGGATTTAGAATATATAAAAGAACATATGGTTGATATAGATGCGATACTTACATCAGACGAAGAAAAGATATTAAAGGAAGGTATAGAAGAATTTAAAAGTGGGAAGACAGTAAGGTTAGAAGATTTGAAGAGGGACAATGAGTGAGTTTTATAGTTCATTTGAGTCGTAGAGCTAATAAATTTCTCAAAAGTACTGATAAGGAACTGTATAATCGTGTAATAAACAAACTCAAGAAGTTGGTAGAAGATCCATTTCCACAAGATGCCAAAAGAATAACAGGTCAAAAAGAGAAGGTATTCAGGGTGAGAGTAGGGGATTACAGAATACTCTATGTTGTTTTTCTGGATAAAAATGCAATATTGGTGGTAAACATTGGTAAAAGAGCAAATGTTTATAGTCGATAAAGAAATGGCTACATCTCCATATTAAGACTGAGAGATCTAAAAACCCATGGATAAGAATCTATTAAGAGTAATTGTTGATCAAATTCTCCATCATGATGGACACTAATTAGTCCAAGGAATAAATGTTCTTATATCCTGGGAATATTTTTCCTGAAGCTTTCGAAACATTTATAACTGGAAACATAAAGCAGCTAATTCATGAAATAGGCAATGTCATTAAAAAAAACAGCAAGACCTATAAACCAGATAAACAAAAAAAATTCACATGAACCTTAGAATCATCACCGGATTCATACTCATCCTCATTTTAACCATTTTATGCATCAATTACAATGCCAATTATGAATCCCACCTTGAATATCCTTCAACAGGCGCTATTTTAGCTGAATATCCTGAAAGTTCTACAGTATACGTTTCTGGAGAAGTAGTTAGCTTGAATAAGGACGGGTTTGAGCTTCAGGATAATTATAACAGCAAAAAAGTAAGATACAGGATTGAAACATCTAAAAAAGCTGAAATCGGGGATAATGTACAGGTGGTTGGAATACTCGGTCCTTCTTTTACAGTTAAAAGTACTGAAATTATTGTAATGAAGAAATGGAGCTATGAATTTGTGCTAATTCGGTCAGCTCTGGCCCTGGTTTTCCTGATTTTTATCTTCTTCAGCTACTGGAAATTTAACTTTAAAATATTTGAATTTACGGGGCGAAAATAATGCCTGATTGGATAACACACATCTTGGTTGCATGGACAATTTGCACAGTTTTAAGCTTTAAATTTAAACAGTTTAACCCTGCAAATACAGTTATCTGCATGGTGGGAGCGTTAATTCCAGATGTCTGTAAAATAGTGATACCACTTGAATATTTGGGTGTATATGCCGGGAACTTTATTCTGCCGTTTCATATGCCTGTAGGGTCTTTTATAATTGCTACAATATTTTCATTGTTCTTTAAGGAACAGAAAACAGTGTTATTGTTTCTTTTATTAGGAGTTTTAACTCATTACATGCTGGATTTGCTTCTTACGAATTTAAGTGGAAGAATTTATTTGTTGTATCCGTTTTCGTGGGGTAGCTGGCAGCTGGATCTTATACCTGACGATGATTTTAATATTACAGTTTTAGCTGTTTTACTGGCTGTTTTTGTTTATTTATTTCTAAATATTTTGATTTCTCGAAAGATGGATAAATATAAAACATTTTAACGATAATACATCCCCCCAATGTATCTTAGTAATATATTAAATCCCAGTTTAAAGGGGTTCCCCTAATAATATCTTTACCTGCTGTTTTACCAATAATATCTTTTAGATATTTAGGATGAAGTCCAAAACCAGGCCTAATAGATTTAACATTGTTTTCTGTAAATTTATCCCCTTTTTCAACATCTTCAACTACAAATAATGAACGTGAAAACTCCCGGCTACTTTTTGTTTTTTCTGTAAGCTCATAACTTACCTTACCAAGTGCTTTTTCTACTTCCCTAACAGATTTTACCATAACTTTAAATTCTTCAGGCTCTAAGGAAAATTCAGCGTCAGGCCCTCCAAGATTCCGGTCTAAAATAAAATGTTTTTCTATTATTTTAGCCCCAAGCGCAACAGATGCAATAGGCACAGAATTTCCCCGAGTATGATCAGACAAACCAACGACTGTATTGAATGTTTCTTTTAAATTAGGAATAGTATTGAGGTTTATTTCTTCCAATGGAGCAGGATATGATGATGTACACTTTAAAAGAGCAATCTGGTCATTTCCTTCTTTTTTACATGTGTTTACAGCTAATTCAATATCACAAAGCTCTGCTATTCCCGTGGAAATAATAACTGGTTTACCTGTAGAAGCTACATATTCTATTAAGGGTATGTCTGTTATTTCAAAAGATGCGATCTTATATGAGGGCATATCCATATTTTCAAGAAAATCAACTGAAGTTTTATCAAAAGGTGATGAAAATACAATAAGGCCTAATTTTTCCGCTATCTTTTTAAGTTTGGGTTGCCATTCCCAAGGCATGTATGCATCTTTATAGAGGTCATAAAAAGTAGAGCCATCCCATAAAGTATCCTGTTTTATTTTAAAATACTTATCATTACAGTCTATTGTTAACGTGTCTGGAGAATAAGTTTGCATTTTAATAGCATCTGCTCCAGATTCTTTAATAGCCTTAATAGTATCTACAGCTAAATCAAAATTCCCTAAATGATTTGCAGATAGTTCTGCAATTATAAAAACAGGATTATTTTCCCCAATCTTTCTTTTATCTATTTTGAAATCCATATTAATCCCTTATTTTATAGATATATTCCAAACCCTGCTTTTTAATGAAAATGTTTTCTTTATATTTGAAATCCACACTCTCAAATAATCGTATTGATTTTTCATTATTTTTCTTTATATAAGCTTTAATTATTTTAATGAATGGCACGCCCAGTTTTAAATATTCTATTGATTTTTCAAGTATATTCTTTCCCAAACCTAATTCTCTATATTTTTTATTTATACTTACACTGATAGTGGCCTCATTATCCTCAAAATCAAATCTTACCTGCCCTACAAAATCATTTTCAATCTCTACAACTAAAAATAGGTTATTATTATCTTCAATTTTGTTTTTAAACCATTTTTCATGATCTTCAAACTTAATTTTATTGCTGTTAAAAGAATTTTGTCTTACTTCATCCTCATTGGATAATTCATAAACGTTATAGATATCTCGAGGCTCTAAAGTCCTTAAACTTAACTTATCTGCATAATATTTATTTAAACAATATTTAACAATTTTAATAGCTCCTTTACCATCTACAGCCTTTCTGCCTTTTATGGATTTTTTAAGCCTCACGTTTTTATCTTTAAGTAGCTCTATTTTCTCCAAAACATTATTATACAAATTTTTATCATCCCAAAAACCTGCAAATTCAATAAAACCAACTTTTTGCCAATTTTCAACGTTATGAGTTTGATTATAAGCTACTCCTATTGCTATAGTTGGTAAACCAACTCTTGCAAGTTCATAGAGCGTTTGACCACCTGCAGATATAGCTATATCTGATTCAAGCATTACATTTAACATGCCTTTTGCATCAGGATAATATATGAGTTCTGTCTTATCATCCTTCAAATTTTCAATTGATTTTATTCTTTTAAATCCTCTACCTATCACCACTTTTTTTTTAAGGTATGGATATTCATTAATTAATATTTTTAAGATGTCTGAAGTTAAATTTCTTAAATCATCCCCACCAAAAGTTATCATAATACTTTCAAGATTCTTTTTTATTTCTTTTTCTGGAACATTCCAAAATTCACGCCTTAAAGGTATATACTGACTCCCAAGTAAATATTCTACTTCTTCTGCAAAAGGATAATTTAGTTTTCCTGCAAGTATCGAACCATTGATTACAACTCCCTTTGGATAATTAATTCGTTTATTATCATCAATATAAACAGCAAATGCTACTGATTTAGATATTTTTTTATAAAATTCTTCATCAGCCAAATAAGAATCTATAATAACTATATCTGAATTATTTAAGGATTTAAAAAGCTTGAAAGAATCTTCTAACCAGTTGAAAATTTTATGTTCTGTATTTTTAAGAAGAGATTCAATTGTAGAATCTCCGTTTACTATAAACTGTACAGGCAATTTTTTTTCTTTAAAAGCCTGATATAAAGACGTGCATCGAGTTATATGTCCAAAACCAATTTTACTACTACCTTCAGTTATTATTACAATTTCCATTTTATCTTTTTTTTTCTGATTTTTATAATTTATCAAATAATGTTTTAAATGATTAAATAAGTTAATATGATATTTTTAAGAATTACATTCTTCTAAAAACTTTTTTACTCTTTTTAATTCTTGCAACTCTAGAATCTTTATGGCCTCTTTAAACTCATCTTCAAATGTTTCAAAGGATTTCTTTGAAATTATTTTTTTATTTATAAGTTTAAGCCAGGGTTTGTCATTAAATAACTTTATAATATCATTTGATTTGAAAAAATTGTCATTTTTATATAAATAATCAAAAATAGAGCACAGTAATGCATAATCTTCTTCTGTATCCAAAGTTATTCTTATGTAGGGACCATATAAGTCATCTGAAGCCCTGATATTTTCTGTCTTAAACAGATCTGGATTTTTATGGACATATGTTGTGACATGTTCTTTTTCTAAATCACTTTCTGCATTAGTATAACACTTTTTAAGAGCATTAAAACTAATCACTTCAACATCTAAACCAACAGGAAAAGTTCTAATTAGAGTATTAAAAGTATAATCAGAATTTGATTTTAAATGATGTTCTACGAGCATATCGACTATATCTGGATCAACACATGGACAATCACTGGTGATTCTTACCACAATGTCTAAATCATTCTTTTCAGATGCTAAATAATAGCGTTCTAACACATTATCTTTACTACCTCTAAACCATGGCACTTTTTCCTTTTTTGCGATATTAACTATTTTTTCATCATCTTTATCGGTAGTTGTAGCAACTATAATTTCATTAAGCACATTAGACTTTTTCAATCTTCGAATAACCTGTTCTAAGACAGTTATGTTACTGTCATAAGGTAAATTTTTTAAAACTTTTTCAGGAAGCCTTGTAGAAGATGTCCTTGCCTGAATTATTGCTCCAATTTTCATTTATACACCATAACATCCCTAAAAATGATGATAAAGTAATTATAAATCCTTAAAAACTTTAAAAATCTTTTTAATTACATAATCAACATCTTCGTTGCTCATAGTCATATACATGGAGATACTTATTTCTCTATGATAAAAATCCTCAGATACAGGACATAAATCTTTTTTGTAACCTAATTTTTGATAATAAGGTTGTAAATAAACAGGTATATAATGAACCTGGACTCCCAATCCTTCTTCCCTTAATTTTAAAAATATTTCTTTCTTTTTGTCTTTATATTTATCTTCAAGTAAAATAGGATACAAATGATAAGAGGATTCACAACAATCTTTTTCAACAATAGTTTTAAAAAAGGGATTATCCTCAAAAGCTGTTTCATACAATTTTGCTATTTCTCTTCTTCTTCCTACAAATTCATCAAGCTTTTTAAGCTGTGATATCCCTAAAGATGCCTGAATATCAGTAATACGATAGTTAAATCCTAAATAATGCATCTCATAGTACCAATCACCATCTGGCTCATTAAAAAAATTATTTTTAGTTACACCATGGGACCTGAACATTAATAGTTTTTCGTAATAATCTTCGTCATTAGTTAAAACTGCCCCACCTTCCCCAGTTGTTATATGTTTAACTGGATGAAAACTGAAAATACTCATTTCAGAGTATTTTGAATTTCCTATTTTTTCTCCATCATATTTTGCACCTATAGAATGAGCTGCATCTTCTATAATTTTGACATTATTTTCTTCAGCGATTTCATAAAGTTCTTTAAGGTCTACTGGATTTCCACTGTAATGAACTGGAACTATAAGTTTGGTTTTGTCGGTTATTTTTTCTTCAACCTTGGAAACATCCATATTACCTGTTTCTTTTTCTACATCTGTAAAAATTGGTTTTGCATTTAAATATAAAGCAGCATTAGATGTTGCAACAAATGTATTTGGAGATGTAATAAGTTCATCACCATTTTCAAGACCGAATGCAAAATAAGCTCCATGAAGTGCAGAAGTACCTGAATTAAATGCTACAGCATATTTTGAACCACAATATTCTGCTAATTTTTCTTCAAATTCGCCTATTTTAGGCCCTTGAGTAATGAAATCTGATTTTAAAACATTTATAACTTCATTAATGTCATTTTCATCAATATACTGTTTTCCATAGGGTAAAAATTTAATAAAAATCACCTAATAGACTATATCTATTTTTCCGAGTAATTCTCTAATTTCATCAACGGAAAGCCATTCTTTATTGTTATCTGAAGAATATCTGAATCTGTCTTCAACCTTTTTTCCGCCAGGTCTATTATTTGCCGTTTCCCACCAATCCAAATCAGGATAAATGATGTAATAATCGTCATATTCGTAGGTTGTCCTGGAGTCTTCTTCTGTTACCATCACTTCATGAAGCTTTTCTCCCGGTCTGATTCCCACATCTTCAAATTCACAATCTTCTTTCATTGCTTTAGCTAAATCAGTAACTTTAAAAGAAGGGCACTTTTTGACGTATAATTCTCCTCCTTTAGCTTCTTCTATAGCTTTTATCACAAGATCAACTGCATCATCAAGTGTAATCCAGAATCTAGTCATTCTAAAATCAGTGATTGGTATAACGTTTTGATTTTGATCTACTAACGATTTAAAGAATGGAATTACAGAACCTCGGCTTCCAGATACATTACCATACCTTACAACGCTAAAAAGAGTATCTTTATCGCCCACATAGGCATTTCCTGAAATAAATAATTTATCAGAAACAAGTTTTGTTGCACCATACAAATTTACAGGATTTACAGCTTTATCTGTAGATAAAGCAATTACTTTTTTGACCCCTTTGTCAATAGCAGCATTAATAATATTTTCAGCACCGTGTATATTAGTCTTAACAGCTTCAATTGGATTATATTCTGCTGCTGGAACCTGTTTTAAAGCAGCTGCATGTATAACAACATCTACCCCATCAAATGCCCGGTATAATCTTTTTTCGTCCCTCACATCTCCAATGAAGAATCTGAGTTTTTTTGCATACTCTTTAAACTGGCTTTGCATTAAAAACTGTTTATACTCATCTCTAGAATAAATAATTATTTTTTTGGGATTGTATTCATTTAAAACTCTTCGTGTAAATTTTTTACCAAAGGATCCTGTCCCTCCAGTAATTAGGATTGTTTTATCATTAAGCATATTTAAGTACCTCAATCTTTAAATAATTATTAAATTAATTTACCTGTATATATAATATTACTTTTGGTGATGTATTGAGTGAATATAAACTTTTTGTGCAGCGAATAGGTTTAGTTGGGATAACCAATATACTAATAGCATTAAGTTCACTAATCATATTGCCGATTCTAACAAAAAACCTCAGTATACAAGAATATGGAATATGGATTCAAATAAATGTTACCATATTACTGATATCTAATTTAGTTGCATTAGGATTACCCTATGCAATGGTAAGATTCTTGGCTGCAATAAAGATAAAAAGTGAAGTTCAAGAAGGATTCTATTCTATAATGTCAATTACTCTTATTTCAGCGCTGATTCTATCTTTTATACTGTTTATCTTTTCACAGCAAATTGGAAAAATTCTATTTAATGGTGATACTCTAGTTGCAGTGATTTTACCATTAATTGTTATCATCGCCTCGTTAAATAATCTTTTTTTATCTTATTTCAGAACTTTTCAGCAGATGAAAAAATATTCACTTATTTTATTCATACAATCCTATTTAAACGTTGCATTAGTTTCTTATTTTGCTATATCTGGATATGGAGTATTGGGAGTTGTAATTGGGCTCTTAATTGCATATATTACTGTGTTTTTAATAATGTACTTCTTTATTCTTTTAGATATAGGATTCAAAATACCTAAATTCACCCATGCAAAGGAATATTTGTCTTTTAGTTTACCAACAGTTCCTAGTAACTTATCTTACTGGATAGTTGATTCGAGTGATCGTTATATAATCGGCATTTTATTAGGTACAGCTTTTGTTGGGTACTATTCTCCGGGTTATACTTTAGGATATACAATTACTATGTTATTAGTTCCATTTTCTACGCTTTTACCTTCAGTACTGACTAAATATTATGATGAAAATAAAATGGAAAATGTAAAAACTGTATTAACATACTCTCTGAAATACTTTCTAATTATAGCAAGTCCATCTGTAGTAGGTATATCTTTACTTTCTAAACCGATATTAATGATACTAACTACGCCAGATATAGCGATAAACGGTTATTTAGTAACTCCTTTTGTAGCAATAAGTGCTCTTTTATCAGGGATTTATGGTATTTATGTTTTAGTTATTATATTGAAAAAGAAAACAAAATTAATAGGTATCGTATGGATCATTGCAGCCGTTTTAAATATTTTATTTAACATACTTCTTATACCATATTTAGGAATAATTGGAGCTGCATTAGTAACATTAATAGCGTATACAATTACATTTGTAATAATATTCCATTACTCATCTAAATACTTAAAGCTAAATTTTAATTTCGGACTTAAAAAAATTATTTTCTCTTCAATTATAATGGGATTATTCATTGTATATGCTAATCCAAATGGAATTTTGAATATATTCGTTGTAATATGTATATCTTTCTTCATTTACATTTCAATGCTAATAATTTTGGGCGGAATAAAAAAAGAAGAATATAAATTAATAAAAGAAACAATAAGTAGTTGATTTACTTAATAATAAATATTAAAGAATTATATCATTTCTTTTTGAAATAAGAATTTATCTTTATTTTCTCATTAAGTTCATCTATAATTAATTTAGCTACTCTTTTGGATGATTTACCATCCAATAAATATGCATTATCAAAAACAAATTTTTTACGAGCTTCTGCATATTTTTCACGTAACTCATCATTATACAAAGCATTTTCAATGGAAGGAACAATGTCTTCTTGATTATAAACATTTATAGCAGCCCCACTAGAACCATAACCTACCATATCTTCTTTATATTCCAAATCAATAATTACAACAGGCTTATTAAAAATTATTGCTTCTAAACCTGTTGTAGATGTAAAAGTTAAAAAAACATCTGAAATAGCAATAAGATCCCAAAGAGAATTTTTAAACATTTTAATATTAATGCTTTCTTCATGGGCTAAATTTAAAATCATACTACCATATATTTCTTGATAAGCTGGATGAAGTTTAAGAATTATTTGCTCATTTTTAAGTTCTTTTAAGGCTTTAAAAGTATTTCGGATAAGTTTTTCTTCGGCTTCAATAGTATATTTAGATTCTATCCCTGCAAACCTACTAGTAGTGATTAATATTATTTTTTCATCAGGATTCAGTCCTAAATTGTCGCAAATCTTTCTCTTATTATATTTTAATTTAGATATTTTGTCAAAACTTGGATTTCCTGTTATCTTTTGCAGGTTATTTCCCCTTTCTAAATGCCATTTAAGGCTAGCATTTCCCCAAACAGCTTGTATTCTAGATTCAACAGGCATTACACCAAAACCTGCCATGTCCTTTGTGGTTATACCATGTTGTATAACTATTGAAGGAATATTATGAATTTCAAATAGCCTACATATTGTTCTTTTAACTGAAGTTACATCCTCCATAGTTATTAGTGCACTAGGAGATGATTTAAAAATCATTTGCTCAGCGTACTCTATTAATTCAATTAATTGACTGCTCTTTAATTCAAAAACTTGGTTAAATCTATGAGCAAGCAGAAAAGATAAATTTACGCCTTTAAATTCCAAATTAATATCTGAATACTCATTATTTTCCAGTTTTTTAAATAATTCTTTAATCTCTTTAGTTTTTATTTTTGTAAATTCATTTTTAACACTTTCAGGATAAATTTTAGTAGTTATATACCCTTTGTCCTTTAATTGCTTAGCTATACTTTCATAAGAATAAACTCCAAAAAATAAAATCAAGTTATTTTTATTTTGAAGATTAAATAAAAAATTTTGATAAAAATTAACAAATTTAAAGGCATATCTTAAAAACAAATCATTTATTTTAGATTTAAAATTTATCATTGAACTTCTTTTTTTGCCATTTTCGATTTTAACGATGATATTCCTTTCATTAGCTAAAAATTGCAGTGCTAAAGGTAAAGTTTCATAGCAAATGAAATTAGGCTCATTTAATTTAAGATTTTCAGGCAGATAAATCAATTCAGGCAATTCAGAAAGAAGGATTTTTTCTGCCATTTCAATACTTCTAAGTGAATCTACAAATAAAAAATAAAAATCATATTCCAACATTTCACCAATTGAAATTCCTTTATAGCTAAATTCAGTTTCAAATGGTTTGTACCAATTCTTGGCAAATTCTAGTGCTTTAGAATTTAACTGATCATTACAAGAATTATCAAAATACATATCAGGATTATTATACTTAATCTTATGGTTTTTCAGCTTGAACGAAGTTAAAGGACTTAAACTAATAACTATTACATCATTTCCTTTACTTTTCAATTCCTTTACCTTCTGAATCGATTCTTCAATATTATCAGATTCAGCAGAAAGTAGAAAAAGGGTTTTCAATTTTTCCTCCTCCATAATATGCCTTCTTTAAATCCATTCAAAAATGGAAAAATAACTTTAAAATTTCTGTGATAAAATATATAAGTACCACAAAAAACCAATAATCTAAAAATCAGAAAATATATCAAAAATGAAATATTTTGTAGAACGCTACCGTGTTTTTTCATGAAAATAAAATCATTTCGGGTTCTATAAAACACTGCAAGGGGGCTAAAATTTCCACCTGTGGATTTCCCACCCTTATGCCATATTTTTGAATTTGGGACATATAGTGAATCCCATCCTTTTTTATATCCTCGAATTCCCCAATCGTTCTCTTCACGATAGCTAAAGAACTCTTCGTCTAAAACACCTATCTCTTTGATCATTTCAACTTTTGCTAATAAACATGCACCGTGGACATATTCAACCAGTTCTAACTTGTCATATTGCCCATGATCTATTTCAAATATGCCTTTATTTTCAGGGTTGAAAAACCATAAGTTTTGCTTGGAACCAGCATACTGTATAACCTCTTTTTTGCCTTTAAAGTCATAGAAGTAAATTTTAGGGCCTAAAAAACCAACTTTTTTATTTTTTTCCCCTACTTTTATAAGTTCATTCAGGAAATCCTTTTCAACCACTGTATCATTGTTTAAAAGCAAAATATAATTAGGATCCAAAAATTGCATGGCATATTTTATAGCAATATTATTTCCCTTGGTGAAACCATAATTTATATTATTTTTGATTATTATAAGTTTTTCACTTGAGTGTAAATCAGCAAATTTCTTTTCTTTCTCATCAACTATGAAAACATTCTCTTCTTCATACTCTGCTATTTTTATTGGTTTATTATTTGGATCATATTCATAAAATTGGGATTCTACCTTTATTTTACCATTACAGTAATCTTTTATTTTTTTCAGTGAATCATTATTTGATCCATTATCAACAAGAATAGCATTATAGTTTGGATAATTAATTTGATATAATGATTCAAGACATTCAATAGAGTCTTTCCAACCATTCCAGTTAAGGATTATTATTGATACCTTTGGATACATGTTTATAACCGTGTGACTTTTAAAGTTCAAATAGTATTAGAGTTACTATTTAGATTAAAGTCGATATAAACTTTATAAGTTTACCGCAATTACTTTCATCAATTTAAGTTTACATATAATTAAATGACCAATAAAGTTAATACGAGGTAAAAAATGATACTTATTTGCGAACCGCAGTGTGTTGGATTTGAACATTCTTCATTCAATGCAGCTTTGATAACAGTTGTTAAGTATGCATTTGAAGATGAAAAAATAATATTCCTTGCTGAAAAAGATCATGTTTTTAATGTAAAAAAGATACTTGATTCAAATTCCATAAAAGTTGAATATAAGGAAATTAAAGTTCCTCCTCGAAATCAATATGATCCAATAAGATTTCCATCTGAATACATTCTTTTTAAAAATGTTTTTGAGTTGGCAAATGAATTAAATTCCAATAAAATTTTATTCAGCTCAATTAGAAGACCAGGCATTGTTTCTGTGAAAATATTAACCAGAAAATTTAAAAATATAGATTGTATAGTTGTTCTTCACAGTATAATTGAAGCTATATATAATGGACCCTTTGCACTTACAGAGATACCTTTTTGGCTTCGTTTTTGGCTTTCATTTGCTAACATTGAAAGACTACGGTATTTAATTCTTGGACCTTCTATTGAGAAAGAACTACTTAAAGAATTACCTAAACTGAAGAAATACATAGTTTCTATAGATTTACCCCATTTTTATCAGCCAAATGAACTAAAAACGCCGTCAGATAACAATCTGATCAGATTTGGATTTTTTGGAGTTGGAAGTATTCGTAAAGGGGTTGACATTTTTTTTAAATTAGCTGAAGAAATTTCGAGAGAGAAAACCAAATATAAAGCAGATTTTATTTTAATTGGCCATTTGATGGACAAAAATTTCAATATGAATCGAAATCAAGTTATCATTCCTTCACTAAATGAACCGTTAAGTCGTGAAGATTATGATAATTACGCTAAAGATATAGACTACGCTCTTATTTTTCATAGATCTGATGAATATAGGTTAAGTGCTACAGGATCTTTTTTTGATTCAGTTTCATATTTAAAGCCATTAATAGCCCTTAAAAATCCATTTATCGAATATTATTTTAAAAAAATGGGCAATATCGGATATTTGTGTAATAATTATGAGGAAATGAAAAATATTGTGTTGAATATACTTGAAAATAATCCGCAAACACATTATAAAATTCAAAAAGATAACTTATCAAGAGGAAGAAAAGAGCTCAGCCTTAAAAAAATAAGCAATAAATTTGCTTCAATATGGTAAACTGAGGAATAATCATAAACCTATGCATTTACTTACTTTTCATAATATTCGCTCATAAAGGTTTATAATAATATATATCATTTCCACTGCTACTATATATCTTATTTAAGTCATTTAGCGTGTTTTTCCCTTCTTCCCCTATTTTTGTAATTTCTTCTCCCCCATAAGACTGTTTTGAGACTTCAAAACCCATTATTTTACTTATAGAATTTTGATAAAAATATCCCTCACCTGTTTTGTTTTCTATATCATTAACACTTCCTAAACGAATGAGATTTACTTTAGGTGTGAATATACCTTGAATAAACAATCCGGGATTTCCAAAAGTGTAATAGGACCATTTTTTAGGGTCAAAGTGTTCTCTAAACCATTTACCTGCATAAAATTCCCCATTGTTTAATGTCTGGATCTTTAAATAAAGTGTTCCAATATCCTTATTAATTTCAAGTGGATTATTTACGTTTTTTAATGATAATGGGACTGAATTAGGTAATGGATCGTTTATCGCTTCAAAGACGAATCCAGAATTAAAAAGGAAAAATACAGATAAAAATACAGCAAAAATGGGTAAATAAAATTTATTTAAATTGAAGTTAGCTGTTTTAATTTTAAAGAGTTTATTTTGAGCTAAGTCAAATGAACTTATAACAACTTTGGCACCAATAATTAAATAAGGAGCTATTACAAGTGATGCAATCTGAAAAACCCTATCGAAACCTAATTGATACCCAATCAATGGTGTTAATAGATATAAACCTAAAACAATGAAATTAGAAAAAGCAAATAATTCATAAATTAGAATATTATTATCTTGAGTAAATTCAACGCTTTTAAATATTTTTTCAGTGAATCCAGATAATTTTTTAATTTTTTGTTTAAATAACAATTTCTTTAATAAGCTGATACCTCCAATACCTATGAGGATTACAATAGCATAAAAGATGTATCGATAGACCATATGAGCTATATTAGACGATGATGAAGAAAGTATATTGACTGCAACGTTAACTTGTGGTTCAAAAAGCTCTTGGAAAGAATTAGCTATATTATTTATCATTATTACTATACTATCAAATACTGAACCATGGGCTGTGTACATTGTCCATGAAAAAGTTAAAATTAAGAAAAAAATGGCGTAATTTAGCCCAATTTGCTTGGTTTTATTTTTTATAATAATTGAATTTAAAATTATAAAAATAATAACAAAAATCAAAACTAAATTAGCAGTGCTATAATGGGTAAAGATCAAAGAAGCGCTAAATATGACAAAAATTAGGTTATTGGATATGTTTTTTTTCCTTTCATCAAATATCATAATAAGTACTAAAATATAAAATAATTCTGCTAATTGTTGCCTTCCTACACCTACTAACATGCTATAAAACTGCCACATTGCAATTAAGAAGAATACTGCTAAAAAAATTTCTTTTTTTGTTAATTTATCTTTAAAATTAGTGGTATATACATAATATAACCCTAACGGAACTAAAGACAGGAAGAATGGAGAGATTAATTTAAGATACCATATTGGATCTATATTACACATTTTTGCATAAATAGGAGGTATTATAACTATACTTAGAGCTGCATTTATCATATGTCGATCGTTGAAACTCCAAATACCACTACTTGAGACATAGTTTGCAAAATATGCTTCTGCAAATATATCTGTTCCAACTACATACTGGGAGAAAAGAGAGACGTGATATAAAAGAGTGATGGATAGTGTAAATATTATTAAAGGGTAATACTTACTTGGAATGTTTTTTGAAACTATTAAAATAGGAATTAAAGAGATTACTAATATTAAACCCATTAATAAAACATTGTTGTTCCATAAATTTACAAAATAAACCCCTATTATTCCCACTAATGGAATCAAAATAACTAAAATTAAAGGGGGAGATAAAAGTTCATAGAAATTTAATTTTTCATCAGAAATATAACTGCGATCTCTTATATAAGCCACTGCTAACAGTACAATTATGGAAATAATTATCGCAACGAATATAGATATAAATGAAAATGGTTTAAATCCAAAATAGGGGTATAACATATTGATTATTAACCCTAAGATCATTAAGAATGATAAACTCAAACCAACTGAAAAAAGCACGGATTTAATGTTTCCAATATTATGTTGCCTTAAAATTCTCAGGATTATGAAACCTGGAACAAATGTGATGATTAAAAATCCAAATAATTCACCAATGATTGGGATATGAATGCCAATATTTTCTAAATAAGACAAACTTATAAATGATATTAATAAAGTCAAAATGACTATTACAAATCTTCGCATTGGCCAATCATTTACTTGAAAACTCATATCAAATCCTCTGTACAAATAAGTTAATGCTAATGAAATTCTGTCAATCTGTTAAAGTATACATTAAACTACATACTATAATCTAATCAAATTCTCGATTGAATTTTCTAAAAGATCTAAGAATGTTTATATTCTATATTTTATGCATTGCTATTAAATTTATCTTTAATTAATTCATAGACATTTAAGAGTCTATTTTCCATTATAGTCCAATTATATCTATTTTCATAAGCGTTTCTACCATTTTCTCCTAATTCTCTTCTTAACAATGGATCTTTTTGAAGTCTGATTAAAGCATTTTTCAGTTCTTCTACATCCCCATAATTTACAATAATTCCACAGTTCTCTTCTTTAACAATTTTAGCCATTGATGTTCCTTGGGTTACAATTATTGGTTTTTTGCACATCATAGCTTCAAATAATTTATTAGGGCTTGAATATTCATGATTAGGTATGCTCGGATCGTATAATGCAAAAAGTATATCACTTTCTAGCGTCATCCTTATTACTTCATCGTAATTAATTTTGCCAAGAAATACACAATTTTCAGTGTTTTTAATTTTTTCTACTAAGTTGTTTTCATCAGCCCCATAACCTGCAATTATTAACTTAATATTTTCAATATCTTTAATTGCTTCAATCATTTTATTTAGGCCACGACCATCATAAATTACACCTGCATAAAATACTATAATTTCTTTCTTCTTTTCTTTGTGAGATATACTAGTTTCGAATGGAGTATTATTTATAATTATTACTCTTTTTAATTTATTCTTGTATTGTTTTCTTCTATAATCATCCGCTAGAATGACATAATCCGCAAATCGTGTGAAAAATATTTCAGTCTCTGCAATAATTTTTCTAATAATTGCCGGTGTTTTATTTGGTAAAGAATCCGCATAAAAATCAAAAGAATCATAAATTAAAGATTTATTCTTTATTTTTGACACAATTACTGCAGGAATTAATGTATCAAAATCACAGGCATGTATAACATTACAATCACTTTTAAATAAGTATATTAATTCATAAATTGACCATACAATTAACTTTAAAATCAATTCCGATTTTCCAAAAGAAGATTTTAAACGAAATCTTCTAATTTTATAGGATCCTTTATTTTCACCTTCCAAAGATTTGCAGTGCCGATCCCATGCTAGAACTTCAATATTATATCCATTTTTACTTAAAGTAATGGCTTCTTTTTCTACCCTTGGATCTGGATCTACAGGATTAGATCTAATAAATAAAACTTTAAACATGTTTTGCCTTGTTGATTATAAAATTCATTTTTTTACTGGTTTATAAGCTTTATCTTGAATGATTTCAATAACATCTAAAAATTTAGTAGCTATTTTATCCCATGAATATTTTTCTATATATTTCTTACCAACTGAATGATCTATATGATTAAAATCAGATTCAATAATCTTAACTATACTTTCTAATAGCATTTCATTATTTTTATCAATTAAGTAACCCATTTCATTACTAAAAATTTCTTTAGTGCCCCCAACATTGGTGGCTACTATTGGAACACCGACACTTATGGCTTCTAATATAGATGTAGGTAATCCTTCAGAATATGAAGGATTTACAAATACATCCGTAATACTAAGAATATCTGGGATATCATTTCTATTACCTAAAAACATTATATTTTTATCGTCATTAGCAATTATTTCTAGTTCCTTTCTATAATTACCATCTCCAACAATAATTAATTTCGTATTAGAATGATCCTTCTTCAATTCTTTAAATACCTTTATTAAATCTTGTACTCCTTTGGAGTAAATTAACCGTCCAATAAAAGTTATTATTCTATAATTTTGGGGTATTCCTAGTTCTTCTTTAAGATTAGTTTCTTTTTTGACAAAAAGATTAATATCAATTCCATTATTTATTAAATACGTATTTTTTGCACCCATTATCTTTAAAAATTCGCATGACGCTTTTGAAATACCTATATTGACATTTGCAGACTTTATTATTAATTTTCCTAATGTAAAATCATATATTTTAGAAATTAAACTTACAAATGTATTTAAAAAAATAACATTTCCTGATCCATGCTCTGTATGAATTAATATTGTATTTTTTAATTTAGCAATCATTAATCCCAAGAAGGAAGATAAAAAAAACCTAGTATGTGTATTAACAAACAAATAATCATTTTTTAATATATTATTAATGATCTTTAGATTATTTAAAGTGATTTTTGGTACTGGATATACTCCCCCAAACAAACCCCATGATTCCATCCTATATATTTGAAACCCGTTATAGCTTTCAAAGGATTCATTTTGATGACAATCAAAAACCAGAACATCTGTATCGAATTCATGGTTTATTCTTGAATACAATTCATAAATATAATTTTCATAACCCCCAATATGGGGATAAAAATATGCAATGGAAAGTAAAATTCTTTTATTCATTATATCACATTTAAGAATAGTAATCTATTACTATAACTTTAATAGAAATATTTTTCGGTAAAATTAATTTTTGGTTTAGTATAATATCCTAACGATATCAATCTATTGAATTAGTTGTAATCAAGTTTTTTAGTTTATTTAGCCTTTTTTATATTTTTTAATTAAATTAAAGGGTCTAAATACATAATAAATAGGATATAACTTATTAGGTAATTCTAATCCCTTGATTTCATCAATTGAAGGAACAGTAACATCTTTTATTGAATCAATAATTCCATTCTTTAAATTTTCTCTAATTTTAAGGTGGAAATAAGCCCAATCCCAAAGATTAGGAGACTTTAATTCTTCAGAAAAAAGGTTTTTCTGCACTTTAATTGATATTTTCTTTGATAACATGTCTGAATATATCTCATTTGAAATTATTTTAGGAAATTTAACTTCAAACATTTCATTCACTAAAATAAGATTAATATTTAATATCCTTTTAATATTTAGTTCATTAGTTTTTTCTGTTATTTCTTTCCAATCCAAATCATATCTTTTGATCAGTTCAGCAATGTCACAAAGCCACGCTAAGCGGGACCAGTGGTGTCCAGCAGCATGAATAGATAATATTAAAAACATATTTTCAGGGGAGAAAACTGAAATTTCATGACCATTTAAGTACATAAAATCAAGTTCATCGCTTAATAAAGATTCAGGGAGCGATGGAAAGGAAAAAAAATTACTAAAAAATTTCCACTGAAAATCTATAGAAAAATTATGATTTTCATTTACTAAAATGAAACCCTTTTGTGATCTAAAATAAATTTCTTCTAACTTTTTATTAATATGGAAATATGGATAATATCCTTCAGAGAAAAGGAAATTTCTAATTTTAAGAGCTTCAGATTTTTTTATAAAAACATCAAGATCATTAAATTCTCGTAATGCAATGTTACCATATATAGAATTAGCTAGATTCGGCCCTTTATAAGGTATTACAGTTATGCTCTTAGATTTTAGTAAAGATAAAACCTTTATCAACTCTCCAGTTAATAAGAGATTTCTTTGAAGATTTTTATTGAAATAATCTTTTAATTTATTTAATATCTGTTTTGGGACTTTTTCCCGACAAATTGAATTAAGATTATAATACAAAAGCGGCATCAACCTATGCCTCATCGCTAACTTCAACAAATAATCCCAGTCCAAATCACCCTGAACTAAATACAAAATTTTATCTCTAATTCCAGCTTCAACATTCGTCCGGGCACAGCAAAGAAGAAGCTCATCCTCCACGCGCAATTTATCTTTCATAACCAGTTGAATCTCCCCACTTGTGACTATCAAAAAATTCAATCTATTTATTAAGCTATTTGAAGTATATTTAAAAGTTATCATTGAAACAAGCATCAATTGTGTAATAACTAAATGGATAATAACAGATCAGTAAAAATATCATAAATTTATTTTTTAATCATGTTTAGTCCCAATCTCCTTTATTACTCTTTTTGATTTTAATTGAAAAGCTTATATATTCAAAAACTAATCACATTGAGGAGGAGTTTATATTAAGTATTCTGTTTCTATTCGTGAATTCAAGCAAGATTACTTGAAAAATATAGCCAGAGAGAAGATAATAATTACTTCACATGTCCGCATAAGAGTAAGAAGCAGATTATTTACCAATGAAGAACTTAAAGATTTAATAGTAGATAGAAACCCCATTAAAGTTGAAAAAAGTGAAGATAGAGAGTTTGAACTTAAATATATTAATCCTATAAAGGGAAATGATGATATAATTGTAATAGTAGTAGTCCATGACCCCCACCGAAAAATCTATAAGAGTAGTAACAACATTATACTGAATAAATGGTGAATGATATGAATAATAAACCGGTTATTAAAAATGAATTTGATATAAATCATGATTATGATGTCCAGAATGATTCATTATTCCTTTATGTAACCGATGATTATACATATAAACACTCTTTACGTTTAGATAAAGATATAATATTAAATTTTGATGAAAATAATGTGCCTGTAGCTTTAGAAATACTTCATGCTTCTCACATTCTTGATGCTAACAAATTTGATTTAACAAAACCTATGGGCCTTAATATGGAAATAGTAATAGGTAAAGATTTTATTCGTATTAAAGCTGATTTTACAATAATCATTAGAAATAAACCTACCCCATTAGACCTTGATATTGCAGGTAAAAATAGCATTAACTTACCTTCTCAAAAAGCACATTTTGCTAAAGCAGCTGTTTAAAATTCCATTTGTATATGCTGCAAATTCTGTTTATACCTATTTCAGCCAGGTTCAGGAAGATTATGGTGGCCGCAATGAATTTGATTAAACAAAAAAGCAAGGAAAAGCTCTTGAAAAAGGCTCAAAAATTAAGGAAACAGATGAAAAAAAATGTAGAATCTGCAAAACTCATAAGGGAAGATAGAAATGCCAGATAAATGTGTTCTTGACTCAAGCATCATAGCCGCAATTTTCTTTAGATAAAAAAAAACCCCCATTAAATATGACTTTTGAATAAATTAAGCCTTATTAGCATTATATAAAACAAAAAAGAGCATATGTCATTTAAAGCCCAATTACATCCCATGTTCCTTAGTTAATTCTTTAGTATTGTCCTATTTTTTAATTAATCAAAAAGTTATATAATAATTATCAAATATATCTGCATTTCGAAGGGTTGACAAACGAGGGGCTATAATCAATATGGTGATGTTTCCATGGAGTCTCTCCAGTGAATTAAGGATATTCTTGAGTCCATAGATCAAAGCATGATGAAAAAGGGTAATAATTATCTTCTTTTTTTCTTTAATCAGCTTCATAAAAATAAATTTTTTTAGCATAAACTTATCTAATCTATTTTTTTCAATTTAGGATTTTATTATTTTAAACTGCTTTTAAACTTAGTTACTTCAGTCCTTTTTACCTTTTAAATCATTTATATCGATAATTGCCATATTTATTCTATTTAAAAATTTTGCTGCGTCTTCAAGTAATAATTCTGATTCATCTCGTGAAGGAACATAAAATACGTCATAGTCTGCTTTTTCACGCTTTGTTTCGGCTTTTGCCAAACTTTTGGCATAAAAATCCTCAATCAATCCTTCAGCAGCAAAATTTAATCCAAATTGTGATACAAGACCTGCATGTGTTCTGGGATACACATTTTTTAAAGCCAAAAGTGCCTTAGCTGCGTGATACATAGAATAGTAAGACTCACTGATAGAATCAGCGAGCATATTATTATCAAATAGTATATGGGCTGATTTTAACTTCTCTTCAGCCCTCTCCAGATGCTTTTCCCATTCTTTCATATAAAATAACACCATCATTCAATACATTGTTGATAAAAGAATAACCTTCTTTAGCTTGCTTTTTAAAGCGAGATTTTTTCATATCTTTTGCTGATATAAGTTTACCATATTTAAGTAAAAGTGGAAATGATACTTCTACCAGTTCATCAAGGTCAACATCTCCCACCACCAAAATATCAATATCAGATTCTTCTCGGGCTTCTCCTCTGGCAACAGATCCAAATAAAATTATGGTTTCCACCCTGTCCTTATATCTGCGGAGGATTTCTTTTACAAATTCATACACTTCCTCCGGATATTTTTCAGGAGTTTTCATGTTGTTATTATATATGATGCTGTTTTAATAAAACTTTTTATGTAGATGATAGGGATATCTCCGATAATTTTTCCCTATTCCCTCATTCACAAATAGCATATAATTCCTTTTTAATATAGCCTTTGCTCGTAGCAATTGCGTTTTCGGCTCTACGTTCATCTCGATAACCTCTACATCCATAACAAGGTCACTGGATAAAAGACTTCAAAATACAGAATTTGATGTGGAATTACTGTAATGATATTATCAAATATATCATAAAACTTCATAAATTAGACCATGTTCACTATTTATAGTAGAATCCACACACAATAAAATAATATTACAGGGGCATGATTTATGCACAGCTTAAAAATTAAACCCTCAAATGCGTAGCATTTGGGGCATGTAAAAACTTCCGGTTTTTACGGCCACAAAAACTTCGTTTTTGTGAGCACCAAAAATCTTTCGAATGAAAGATTTTTGAGTGAAAGATGGAAAAAAAGTTACCATCATCACTAAAAAGACTGAAATTGAGCCTGAACTCCGCCCTGAATTTATAGAGAAGATTAAAAGGCGAGAAAAGCAAAAACCTGTTAAATATGACTTTTAAATACTATTTTTTATCTTTTCGGATGTGTCTTGTTAAAAGAATAACATTTTAAGGTAAAAAATATATAAATTAATAACTAATTACTGGGTGATATAATGGGAAACGTAATTTCAGAAACTTATGACCGAGAATATTCATTATTAGAATCTATAAAATACTCTAATGTCAGAAGACCTGAAATAGAATCATCTAGTTTAATCTCTACTTTTGATAAATTATTTTTTGATATATTGAAACCTCAATTAACTGATGATGATAAAAAAGAGCTTTTCAACCAAATTGAAGAATTTTGCATTGATAATATTAGATTAGAGTACAAAAGAACTACTCATTTAGACCCTATGGAATTTTTTGTCTGGCATTTAAGCATTTTTATGGTTATTCAATCTTTCATTAAGATAGTAGAATCTAAATACAATTTAGAACATGAAAAAGAAATAAAAGATATATTCAGTAAACTCTTAAGAGAAGACTTTTATAAATTCATAGAATTGAACTCTAAAGATGTTGATGTTGGCAATGTAGAAACTAAATTAAGAGGAATGATCAAAGATTTTAGAAAATTTAATGTTCTTATAACACCTCCTAAATTTATTGAAATGAAGCTACCCGAAAATGAAAATATTGGAATTAATAGCTTTATTTTAGGAAAATACAAATTACAATCAAAATATGTTAAAGAAAAGAGCTAATCAAGACAAAAAATTAATGAAGCTCATTCTGGTGATTTAATTGACAACATTTTTTATTAAAAATTGGAATTTGGAATTTTATGAACCCATTGAAAACCAGTCGAAAGAAATAACTTTAGAAACAGGAATAGACAACTTTGAAGTTCTAAAAGATGAAAAAATGACTGAATTTGACAAATATATCGTAAATATCAAGAAAAAAACAGTCTTATTTGATTTAGAAGTTAGTTATGTATTTAAATATGAGAAAGATGGCGATGAAAATCTTACAGAAAACCAGAAAGAACAACAGATGAGAAGTTTGGCTACTGTAGATGGAAATTCATTACTTTCTATCTTTCTGAAATATAATAATATTCCTCCATTTCCACTACTAATAGACATTGAAGGTTCTGAAAGATGAATCAACTAAGGATAACAAAAAAGACAAAAGTTGATTATGAAAAAGAAGGATTGGAAATCCTAAATAACGTTAAATCTTCTTTAAATATAGAAGAACAAGTTATTTTCTTCTTCTTTTTTGCTAAAAATAGTAGTGAGCTTTTTCATTCTGATAAAGTAGATATTAATAAATTACTTTCCATGAATAGGACAGTTATAAGAGAAATTATAGATTTAAATAAGAATGTTGATTTTGAACTTGCTGATAGGAAGATACTTGAAATATGGAATAATTATGTTAAAGGAAATACCGGAAAAAGTGCTAATTATTTTGGTATAATTGCATTACATTTAGTTAAACTGTTTCTCCAGAATAGTTCAACGTATAATGATATAGAAAGAGAAGCAAAGATATTTCTTAGAAATAAACCAATACATAACGATTATATTGATATTGTTGGTAAGTCCCTTCCAATATGCGACTTATATGAGTCTAAACATGCAATTTATCCACAAAGAGATAAAATACCTGTTCAAATGGATAAATTAAGAGTTATATCCAAAGAATTAATTAATAATAACTTTAAAAGTAAATCTTTTTTGGCTACAATTGAATTCATTAAAAAAGAAAATATAAAATTTCATGATCCTAATCTTTCAACGGATGAAATTATTAATGGCGAAGATATATTTAGTATTCCAATAAAAACTCCGTAAGGGATTAAGTTCTGGATTAGGTTCGTTATAAAAAATGTTTCAGATCTGATAATTATTAATGAGGAATGATTTATGCATAATTCAATGAATGTAAAGAAAGATAGAAAGAAAAAACGTCCCATCATCACTAAAAGAAAGACCGAAATTGAGCCTGAACTCCGCCCTGAATTTATAGAGAAGATTAAAAGGCGAGAAAAGCAAAAACCTGTTAAATATGATTTTTAAATACTATTTTTTTATCTTTTCGGGTGTTTCCTGTTGTATGAAGTAGTTATTAATCCATAATAGCCCCTAACTCATTTTGAATTAAAAATAATATTTTATCAGTTGTTTGCACTTGCTCTTGCACAGCAAAGAAGCAATTCATCTTCTGCACGCAATTTGAAATCTTTCCCATTTACCAGTTAAATATTTCATTGTGACCTCCAGAACACTGCAACAATCTATTTATTAAACTATTCATTATTATAAATAAAGCTAATCACAGTTAAGGCATAAAGGATGATAAAATGGATAGAAAAATATTAATTCCACCTATAATTTTATTTTCAATTTTATTTATAGTTGCAATATCAGGCTGCACAATAAAAGCAACTGCTAACAGTACTTTTGGGGAAAAACCCCCTGCTACAACGGGCGATCTTTACATAGCAAATTCAACTGGGAACCATTTTGACAGAAACAATACCACTTATTATTATGTATGGGGCTACGTTGGAAATAAAGCGCTTAAAGATGCTTCTAATGTTGAAATCACTGCTGATGTTTTTGATGAAAATGATACTTTAATTGCAACCAACAATAGCGCATCATTAAAACCTGAAACAATACCTACAGAAGGTCAATCTCGCTTTTATCTGCGCTTTGAGGATCCTGAACGGAAAATAGTAAGATATGAATTGAAAGTAGTTATCCAAAGTTAATTTCTCATTAATGCATCTTTTGAGCATCGAAAATTGCCTTAAATTTCCCATTCTCCAGTGAAATAAGCTCATTCCACTTTCCAGACTCAATTAAACGACCATTTTCAATTAAGTAAATAATATCAGCACTACGAATAGTCGATAACCTGTGCGCAATCATCAAAATCGTCATATCGCCGTGAAGTTTCTCTATTGAGTCCAGTATTTTTTTCTCATTTTTTGAATCCAGATTGCTGGTGGCTTCATCCAGTATCAAAAGGGATGGTTTGCGTAGCAATGCTCTGGCAAGAGCTAAACGCTGCTTTTCTCCACCTGATAAAAGGACTCCACGGTCTCCAATCAATGTATCAAGCCCCCCTGGTAGTTTTAAAACAAATTCATGGGCCGATGCTAATTTCAGCGCATTTAAAATTTCTTCATCACTGGCTTTAGGGTCTGCAAAAAGTAAATTGTTCCTCACAGTATCATTAAACAGAAACGTGTCCTGGGCAACGTATCCTATCTGCTTTCGCCAGCTTGGAGCGTTTTCAGGTCTTAATGAACCATCAATCAATATCTGTCCTTTATCAGGTTTCATTAGTCCCATAACCAAATCACAAACTGTACTTTTACCTGCACCAGATAAACCAACAATTGCAGTTGTTTTACCGGTCCCAATATCTAAATTAAGTCCTTCAATACCAAAGGACCCTTTTTCTTTATTATAATAAAAAGAAACATTCTTAAATTTAATTTCCTCCGAAAATTGAATATTTTCTAAGTCATTCTGATTTTCAGTTGCTTTTTTGCATTCTTCTTCTAAATTCATTACAGATGCAAAGGCAGGTAGCATGTTTATGAAATACTGATAGCTTCTTTGAATAATTGAAAAACGAGGAATCATCCTTACAAATAAAAATAAAAGAATTAAAAGCTCTGCTGTAGAAATCCTGATAAAGCTGATTAAAATAAATACAATTAAACTTAAAATGGCTACAGACCCTATGTCAAAAAGTAATTTCACATCAGCATAATTTTTTATTGCGTTCATGTAACTTCCTGATACTTCATCAGCCACATCAGAAAATTCATGAACATTCTTCTCTTCCATATTGAAACTTTTAACTGTTTTCATTCCATCAAGGTGCTGAATCGCTGCTGAATACATATTCTTAGTAACGGAAGTTATTTTTTCACCACTTGAACCGGCAGATTGGGTTCTATTTTTAAGTAAAAGCAATAATATAATTCCTACAAGAAAAACAAGTCCTGTTATTAGCCCTGATAATTTAAGTGCAAATATAATATAAACTGTTAAAACCAGCAAACTGGCAACAAGAGTCAAAAACTGTCCTGTTCCGGTGCTGATTCTTTCAATCTCATTGGTTAATGCGTGGGCAAAATCAGAAGATCTGCTCCTTGTAAAGAAAATCCAGTTTGAGCCAGTGATTCTTTTAAAAAGGCGCTTTCTTAATTTAGCTGCAAACTCGTACTGGATTTTAGAAGTCTCGGTGGTCTGAAGTTTATAGATAAAGGCATTTAAACTGATTATAAACACATAGATCAGTAAAACTACCGCCAAAGTGGGTGTTATCCCGATTGAATTAAAAATTGATGCCACAAAGTCAGCTATTTGACCAAGTGATCCCTGCTGAACATCCAGTCCAACAAGCTGAAGTAAAGGAACAAGTAATAAAAGACTTATTCCTTCAGTTAAACTTGTAAAAACCATTAAAGCCAGCGCTAATGTCACATTTTTAGATTTAAAACTTTTGAGGGTTGTTATGTATTTCCATAACCTGTTATCAATGATATTGAAGTTCATTAAAATCCTTTTTGAACCATTTCTATAAATTCCCTTGAACTTAATCATGAATTCATTTATTTTTATGGTTTTTACGAGTTTCCATATAATATTTAAGACTCCTCTTCAAGTTAGTGCAATTTTTAAAGCAATGTTAAAATAAGGATAGGTAATGTTAAATTATTTGTTAAAATTAATTCATAACCCTGAATAAATATGTAGTACATGGGCATGGGTCTTACAAAATTACTTTTGTTCCAGCTTTCACACAGGAGATTCTTTTTGTTCCACTTTTCACAAAAATTAAATTCTTAAGTGCAAATTTTCACAACCAGAAAATCTTAATGTGTCCTTTTTCACAATTCATTTTTATCTCTATCCTATCATAAAATGAAGGATAAAAAAGAAATTATTTAGCCTATTTTAAGTAAATATGGCCATATTTTATCCAATATTTTAAATTAATTTAAATGCATTTAATTTAAGAATTTTAATTATTTATCCTCATTTTGAAAAGCCTTTAAAGCTCATTAAATCGAAATTTGTATCCCATAATCAGTGCTGCCATCACAGAAACATTTATATGGTATTTTCACATATTATACACTAAATCATATATATAATCGTGAATTTTATCACAGCAAATTACCTATTTTTAATAGTTTTTCACATTACCTCGATTATATGCATAAATAAAGATTTTAGTAATAATTAAGAATTATTCTTAAAAAAATTAGGTCTATGAGGTGAAAAAAGAATGCAAAGAAGTATGCTTATGATTTTAATATCATTTATCTTTGCAATTGTATTATGTGGAGCTTCAGCGGCTGCTGTTAATGATACTGCAAATGAAACGCAGGATTCAATCGGCTGCACTGCAGATCCTATAATAAACGGGACAGTCACGATAAATGAATATGGTCACATAAGACCTTTACAGGGTGCCACAGTCACTGTTAACACAACAGCGTCCAGCAGCAGAATACTGGGCACTGCCACAACCGATGAAAATGGATATTATTCAATAGGTTTTTACAGTACAGATACCACTTTCCGGGTGACATCCAGTTACATTGGATGTGACAACATAACCCGGACAGTAAACGTTAGCCCCGGATCTGATTACCCCACGGATCCTAACTACTACGGCACTGCAAACATCGAAATGACCCCTAAAACCGCTACATTAACCGGAACTGGAAACGGTAGGAACGTGTACATTCAGGGACAGAATAAAACAGGTTTTGCAGGAGTGATAAATGTTAGAGTTGATGGTAATACTTATCAGGCCTACTGTATTGATCTTTTCACTCCGATTAACATAGGGGATGTTTTACTGGTTAACGGGCCGTTACCAGGAACAGCAGGAGATCTACCAGGTGGAGTGGATTGGGGAAAGGTAACATACATTATAAATAATTACAACCCTTCCAGCAGCAATAATGAAGCCGCAGCTATACAGTGCGCAATCTGGTACTTCACATCACTACATTATGGACCTTACGGCGGACCTAATCCTATACCTGGATACTACCAGTTCATGACAGCCCCTAACGATGGAAGGAGAGACGGGCCCTCTGGTTCAACAGTTGTTCGAGACAGGGCATGGGAAATTATAAATGCTGCAATTTCCATGCAGTACCCTTACAGCATCACTTTAACCCCTGAAACTGTAAAAATACCAAACGGTGGGCAGGTTAACTTAACAGCTACTGTCCAGGACCAGAATGGTAATCCTTTACAGGGAATTACAGTTCAATTCCGAAAAGATAAAGGAACACTAAGTCAGAATTCAGGAATAACCGATGCAAACGGTCAGGTTTCAGTTAGGTTATCTAACATTCCAAATGGCAGTACTGCAGTGGTCACCGCCTATGTAACTGGAAATTACGGTAACCTTTTATACGACGACCAGTATTCCACCCCAAGAAAACAGAACCTTGCAGCAAGGAACCTCCTACCATTAATACTTTCAAGCATCTCCATAATCAATACTGATGCAACAGCTAACGTGGAATTAACACAAACAGCAAACTCGCCGGTAAATGTTGGAGATATTATAAATTATATCGTCACTGCCACAAACCATGGGCCGAGCACAGCTACAGGTATAATGATAGAAGACATCATCCCTGCAGGTTTAAGTAATGTAACTGTAACACCTTCATTGGGAACGTATTATAACGGTGTTTGGGTTATTCCAAGTCTTGCAAACAGTGCAGCAGCCACTTTAACTATAAGCGGAGCTGCTACATCTGCAATAGCCGGAACAGACATAACTAACACTGCAACAAGGATAGCACAGGACCAGTACAACAGTTTAAGCAACACCACTTCAGCCACAGCACATGTTAAAAAAGCTGATGTTGCAATAACTCAAACCGTTAATGGAGCAAGCAGTGCTACTGTTAATGTTGGTGACACTGTAACTTATCTTGTAACTGCAAATAATAATGGGCCAGACGCAGCTAATGGATTAAAAATTACAGATTTAATGCCTGAGGGTTTATCAAATGTTGTTTATTCAGCCAGCGCTGGATTATATGACTTAAGTAGTGGATTGTGGAATATTGGAACTTTAATAAATGGAGCCAGCGCAACTTTAAACATTACTGGAACTGTTACTTCAGCATGGGCCGGATTAAATATCACTAATTATACAAACAGGACTGCACAAACTGAATATAACTCACTACCTGCCGTTGCTGCAGCCGATGTCTACACTAAAAAAGCAGATTTAGTAATTACAAACACTGTAAATAGCAGCAACTTAAATGTAGGTCAAACTGGAACTTTCACAGTTACAGTAACCAATAATGGGCCCAATGCTGCTACAAACATTAAAATTAATGACCTGCTTCCATGTGGATTCACAGCAGGAACACCAACAGCTGGAAGCTACAACGGAAGTGTTTGGGCAATTGATAGCCTTGCAAGTGGAAGTTCAGCTACAATAACCTTCACAGCTACATTAACACCTGCAATGGCTGGAATGAACATAACAAATAACGGAAATGCAACATGGGATGAATATCCCCAAGCTGTGAATATTTCTGATGCCACAATTCATGTAAAAGAAGCAAATGTAGTAATTACCAATACTGCAAATTCAAGCAGTTTAAATGTTGGTGATACAGCAGTATTTACAGTAACTGTGACCAACAATGGTGAAGATCCAGCAACAAATATCAGAATCAACGCACCGCTACCAGCAGGTTTCACTGTAGACACTCACGGAGTTGGTAGTTACAATGGAGGCATCTGGACTATTGATAGTCTTGCAAAAGGTTCCACAGCAACTTTAACCTTTACTGGAGTGCTGCAGAATTCAACTGCAGGAACAAATATAATAAATCATGTGACTGAGACACATGATGAGTATCCGTTTACAGTGAATGTTTCTGATGCTTCAATTTATGTGAAAAAAGCGGATGTTGCTTTAAGCCAGGTTGGAAATTATTCAGGAAATAAGGTAACTTTTGTGGTTACTGCTACAAATAATGGACCTGATACAGCTACAAACATAAATATAAGAAATTTGATCCCAACAGGACTAACTGGTTGGATTGTAACTCCTTCAGTTGGAACATATGATTCTGTTACTGGAATCTGGAACATAGGAAGTCTTTTAAATGGAACATTTGCGACTTTGAATATTACAGGAAATGCAACACCTCAAAGTACTATTAATAACACTGCAACTAAACTAAATCAGACTGAATATGACCCAAATAATCCAGATAGTACTATTATGGGTGTTTATGTTCCTGCGGTAGATATTAGGGTTAGGAATACACCATGGCAATATTATTACACTACAAATACCTATGAAGACACATATTATATTTCTAACACTCCAGTAATGGTTGTTAGTATTAGAAATAACGGTCCGGACGATGCCACAAATGTTATAATCGAATTTAGTTTGGGTAGTTCATTTGTATTTGTAGATTTTAATACCCGAGGTTTGGGAACAGCCCAATATAACAGTAACAACAACACAGTAACATGGTTTGCAGGTTTTTTACCTAACGGAACCTCAGCATCAATGATAGTAAGCTTCAATGTGATTTCATCAGGTAATAAAACAATAAATCAAACAACAACTGCTAGATTAGCATATGTAGATCAAATTGACACTAATAGTGGAAATAATGTTTCAAATTATGCATTCAATATTCCGAAAGGCGTCGACATTCAGCTTAACCAAAATTACGAAACATTTACCCAAAATAGTAAAAACTATGTAATTTACACTATAACACTTCAAAATAACGGACCAGACAATGCTACAGGACTCAATATAACTGATAAGTTACCTACAGGATTAAAATACGAAAATTGTACACTTTCAGTTGATGGAGGAAACACTTGGACAACAACAAGCACATATAACTCCACTTCAGGAGTTTGGAGTATAGGAAACTTTAATTATGGAGAACCAGCAAAAATACTAAAAATTACAGCAGAAATAACAGCAACATCAGGAACAATCAGGAATTACGCCTCAATAACCAGTATATCTGAATTTGACTACAAAAACTACAACAACGCACAAACTACATACATAATTACTTAAATTCTTTTTTTAAGACTTTATTTATTAGGGACTGTAAAGTTAACGGGTGTTGGAATGTTTATAATATTTCATATTTGTTAATTATTGTTCTTTCAGTAAACAAAGATATATTAAATCAAAAATATTTCAATAAATCTGCTCAACTCCCAATAAATTTACAACCCTATTTTTTAGAGGTTGTAAAGTTAATGGGTGCTGCGACAAATTTGGAAATTCTATGAATCATAGATTTTTCTTGTCTCATAAATCTTAAATTTTGATTTAAAGCCGTTAAAGATAAATATAAGGTGAGAGTAGATATATTGATATGACAAACAATATAATACCTACTCTCAGTTCATGTATTGATTCCATACAACTTAATCTTTTCGATTTTGGTGTGGGAAAACCAAAATTTGAACAAGTCTTAACCAACAGATTTCAAAGTATAGATGCGCCTCGGAATGTGAATCAGGCCTTGAATTTGCTTGCTGATAATCATTTTGAGTATGTTAAGTCAGCATGCCCAAATTGTGAGTCAAGAAATGTGACTAAGCAGGGATGGCAGGAAATAAACCCGATTTTAGGTGAATTCGGCCCTCAAAGGATTTATATGCAAAAATACAAGTGCAAAAGTTGTAGTAAAAAGTTCGTAACGCAATTGGATTCGGTTATAAAACCCCATCACAGGTATGCAAACGTTTTTGCAGATAAATTAAATGCATTCATTAAAACGGGATATCGTTCACTGTGTAAAGCTGCAGCGGACTTTCAAAAATCTTCGATTTTTGATTGCCCGAAAATTCAAGATTTTCGACGGCTTTCAGACGTTCTTCAGTATCCAACCATCCCATACCTCCATCAGAAACTGGCAGACTTGCGAGCTGGAAAATCGGATTGAGAACATAGATGTTGATTATTCCGGATATTACACCTATGATAAGCAGTGGATTAAACTTAACGGGCTATGGCATTACCGTTTAACTTTATACGATTACATATTAAATATTCCAGTAGCCGAAGAAATAGCACTCGATAAAGAATACGACACCATAAAAGAGTTCATAGTAACATCTACTGAGTATAAACGATTTTATTCATTAACCACTGATGGATTACAGGAATATAAAAGTATAACAGATAAATTGAGAGTTATTCATCAACAATGCATCTCTCACAACTATCGTTGTGAGTTTGCAAATCAATGATTTGCAATTTTCACCTGTTAAAAAATATGAAATACGAAATATATCCCATATTAAGGTCTAAAACTGTGTCTGATGAGGATAAAATGAGATTAAGATTTTATTTCAGGGAAATAAAGCACGTATTCGACACCAATGTGGAGGAAATATCAACGCAAAGACTTGAAAGACTTCTAGACAAATTCGAAGAAATTCCCAGAGTATTACAGAATTTCGTTAAAGATAGAATAGTTCCTGATTTCCAGAGACTCACACAATACACTCGAAACCCAAACGTGCCACGAACAACCAGTTGCAATGAAAACTACTACAGACAAACATTACCAGATGAATTAAAAAGAAAATACAGAACACCAAACGGAACAATCAATTATTTGCTAAAACAAATGGAAAACTGGACAGAAAAACACATAAAAAATACCAACTCCCAATAACTTTACAGACCCATTTTTTAAATATATTTATAAATAAAAAGGAATTAACTGATATTAAAGGTGAAAATATGGAAAAGAAAAAATATGAAAAACCAGAACTAAGCTTATATGGCAATATAGAAGAAATAACAAAAGGACCTGGTGGAACACAACCAGAAGGTTCAGGATTTCAATCATAGATCTTTCATAAATAATAAATTAATTTTATAGTATAAGACGTAATATTTTTAACTAATGAAGATCATAATTATTATTCATGAGTAGAACCCCTTCTTTAAAAGTTAAAAAATGGATTACCCGTGAAGAATTGAAAAAACTGATA